>JBCCOR010000517.1:0-4007 GCA_039025295.1 Acidobacteriota bacterium | reverse complement strand
CGGCGCGCCGGGCAGATCGTGCGCGGCGAAGAACGTCGCCCAGGCCGACCGCGTGCGGCCCGCGATGATGCGCGCGACCTTGTCGCGCACCACCGGATCGCGGCTGAACGAGCGCGGGATCAGGTCGGGGCGTTCCACCTGTTGGCAGAAGCGCGTCCAGAAGCGCGGCTCGAGCACGGCGAGCGCGACGTGGCCGTCGTCGGCCGTGCGATAGAGGTTGTAGCCCGGCAGGGCGCCGGTCAGCGGCAGCGGGTCGCCGACCGCGTGCGCCTGATCGGCCTCGGCGGCCCAGGCGGTGATCGCGGCGTGGGCTGCAGCGTCGAGCAGCGATGCGTCGATCCACACGCCGTCGCCGCGCGGCGCGTCCGCGGCTGGCGCCGCGCTGGCCTCGACGGTCGTGCTTGGCGGATCGGCGCGGACGACGCCGTCCTCGGTGCGTTGGGCGCGGCGTACGAGCGCGGCGAGGATCGACGTCGCGGCGCTCCAGGCGCCGACCACGTCGGCCGTCGGCACCGCCGGCATGGCGCCGGCCGGGCCCGCCGCGAGCGTGCCCGCGATCGCCTGATAGCTCAGGTCGTGGCCGGCGCGGGTGCGGGTCGGTCCGTCCTGTCCCCAGCCGCTGATCGAGCAGATCACCAGATGCGGATGGCGCTGGCGCAGCGCCGCCGGATCGAGGCCGAAGCGCGCCATCGTGCCCGGACGAAAGCTCTCGAGCAGCACGTCGGCCTCGCCCATCAGCTGTTCGAGCGCGTCGCGCCCGAGATCGGTGGTGAGATCGATCGCCAGGCTTTCGACGCCGCCGAGCAGCAGCGCGGCGAGCGACGACGTATCGCCGCGCACCGGCGGCGCCTGGCGCACCGGATCGCCCATGCGCGGCTCCTCGATCTTGATCACCCGCGCGCCGAGATCGGCGAGGATGCGGGCGGTCAGCGGGCCGGGCAGATAGCGGCTGAGATCGAGCACGACGATCCCGCTGAGCGGCTGTGCGACGCGCGGGTCGCCGGCGGCCGTCGGGGCGTCGTCGGTGGCCGTATCGCCGTCGCGCGGCGGCGCGTGCGTGGGTGCGGCCGCGTCGAGCGCCAGCGCCGGGGGCACCTGGACGGGATCGTCGCCGGTCACCCGCGCTCCACCACCATCGCAAAGCCGTGGCCGCCGGCTGCGCAGACCGTGATCAGCGCCGTGCCTTCGCCGCGGCGGCGCAGCGATTCGAGCACCTGCATGGTGACGCGCGCGCCGGTCGCGCCGAACGGATGGCCGATCGCGATCGAGCCGCCGGTGACGTTGAGCTTGTCGAGATCGACCTCGCCGAGCGGCTGATCGCGGCCGAGCTCCTCCTCGGCGAAGCGCTTCGACGCGAACGCCTTGAGATTCGAGAGGATCTGCGCGGCGAACGCCTCGTGCATCTCGACCAGATCGACGTCGCCGAGGCCCATGCCGGCGCGGTCGAGCGCCTGCGGCGCGGCGTAGGCCGGGCCCTGGAGCAGCTGGTTGGCTGGATCGACCGCGGCGTAGGCGTAGCTGCGGATGTAGCCGAGCGGTTCGTAGCCGAGCTCCTTGGCGCGCGCCTCGCTCATCAGCACCACCGCCGACGCGCCGTCGGTCAGCGGGCTGGCGTTGCCGGCGGTGATCGTGCCGTAGCCGCGGTCGAAGGCCGGCCGCAGGTTGGCGAGCGCCTCGAGCGAGGTGTCGGCGCGCACGATCGTGTCGCGGTCGACCATCTGCTTGTAGCGCGGCTCGGCGTGGGTGGCGACGACCTGATCGTCGAACCAGCCCTGGGCCTGCGCGTGCGCCGCGCGGTGGTGCGAGGCGAGGGCGATCTCGTCCTGGGCGGCGCGCGAGATCTCGTTCTCCTTCGCCATCTTCTCCGCCGATTGACCCATGGTCAGGCCGGTGACGTATTCGGCGATCGCCGGCGGCACCGGCGCGAGGTCCTTGGCGCGCAGCGTGCCGAGCAGCTTGAGGCGCTGCGGCGCGGTCTTGGCCTTCGACAGCGACACGAAGGTCTGCGACGCCTTGCGCGAGAACGTGATCGGCACGGTCGAGAGCGATTCAGCACCGCCGGCGAGAACGATGTCGGCCTGGCCGCTGAGGATCGACTCGGCGCCCGAGGTGATCGCGCGGTTCGACGACGCGCAGGCGAGGTTCACCGTGTGGCCGGTGGTGTGGTCGGAGAGCGGCGTGCGCAGGATCACCTCGCGGCCGAGGTTGGGGCCGTGTAGCGCCGGCACGACCACGCCGAAGATCGACAGATCGACGTCGCCGGGGGCGAGGTTCATGCGCCGGATCAGATGATGGGCGGGAACGCTGGCGAGATCGATCACGTCCATGTCGGCGAACGGGCCGCCCGACTTGACGAACGGCGTGCGGCAGCCGTCGACGACCGCGACGCGTCCGCCGCTGCCTTGGAGCGCGGCTTTGCGGCGTTTGGGAATGCCGGGGGCCTTGCCCGGTCCGTGGGTCCACACCGTGTCTGCGCGCGCGCCGATCTCGTCGCGCACGGCGTCGAAGGGCGGCGTCGGCGCAGCGGGCGCGTCGTTCGCGGGGGTCTCGGCGGTGTTGTCGGCAGCGTCGTTCATCTCGTGTGCGTCTCCGGCATGCGTCGAAGGGAGGGGCGCGCGTCGATCGTCTGTGGGGAAACGCGCGCAGGCGCGGCAAGGCGCATAGTGTAGCGCGTTTTTCGCGCTTGCGGCATAGCCTCGCGCCGGCGTGCGGCATGGGGCCTTTCAGCCTGCCGCAAGCAGGCGGGCGAGCGCGCAGCGGGCGTCGTGGGCGATCGGGCTGCTGGGCGCGCGGCGCAGCACCTGACGGTAGAGCGCGATCGCGCGGCGGTCGAAGCCGTCGCTGGCGTAGTCGTCGGCGAGCCGCGCGAGCACCGCGGCGGCGCGCGCGGGCTGGCCGCAGCGCAGCAGGACGTCGGCGACGCGGTGCTGGAGGCCAGCGTCGCCCGGGCGGCGGCGCAGGAGCGCGAGCATTGCGGTCAGGGCGGCCTCGTGGCGTCCGCCGGCGAGACAGCGATCGACGTGGCGCAGCCAGCGTTCGTCGTGCTGCGCGCGCCGAACGCGCGGCAGGCGATCGAGGGCGCGTAGGGCGAGGTGCCAGCCGCGATCGCGCAGCGCGCGCATCGATCGATTGAGACGGTATGCGGTCGCGGCGCGTCGTCGGCGCAGCCAGCGCCGCACGGTCCGCCGCGCCGCGCGCCGTTTGGCGGCGCGGTTTCGCCGCGAAGCTTGTGGCCGCCGCTGGCCGCGCCAGCGCGCGGCGGTGCTGCGCAAGCGGCGCGATCGCGTCGGTCGACGGGTCGTCGTCGTGACCGCGACGGTGACGGTCGGCAGCGGTCGCAGGCCGCGGAGGGTCGGATCGTCCGCGTCGATCGCCGCGGTCGCAGCGTCGTCGATGCGGGGCGTGGACGCGGCGAGGACCGGGCGGGCGGCGGGGCGATCGAGGGGAACGAGGCTGTGGATCGTGATCATGGTGTTCATCTCCGTTGGGTAGTCGTGTGCGCGGACGCACACCTTCAGTCGTGTGCGCGGACGCACACTTGGCGTCCCTAACGGGGATAGAACACGCAAAAGGGGTCGGATTGTCGCGCGGGCGGCGCGATTTTTTTCATCCAGATGGATGCTGCGACGCATCTACGCGTCGCGAAAGACCTCGTCGAGGCTGTCGACGCGAATGGCGCGCGCCGACCATGCGCGCAGCTGCTCGGGTGTGGCGTCGTCGAGATGCCGGCGCATCGCCGCGGGAATCGCGGCGTCGAAGCGGGTCTCGAGCAGGTCGACGAGGACGTCGCGCAGCAGCTGACGACCCGCTTCAAGGCCTTCCTGCTTGCCCCGTGCGAGTCCCTTCTGTTCACCCAGCGCGAGTCCCTTCTGTTCACCCAGCGCGAGCCCTTTCTGTTCACCCAGCGCGAGCCCTTCCTGTTTGCCGAGTTCGCGTCCGTGCGCGATGTCTCGGTCCTTCCAGCGTGCCAATGACTCTCGTAGCATGCTCGGGTCCTCCAGCAGTTG
>JBCCOR010000516.1:0-4008 GCA_039025295.1 Acidobacteriota bacterium | reverse complement strand
GGTGTTGCGGCGGTCGCCGAAATTGTCGGCGATCTCAACGCAGCCCCACGAGCAGTCGATGCCGCCGCCGTTCCACGGATTCGGGTTGATGCAGAGTCCCGGATACGCCGCACAGTACTCGCGCGCGTTGCCCGAGCCCATGCCGCCGGGTCCGCCCGGAGCGCCCTGCTCGGGACGGAAGCTCTCGTCCTCGCAGGAGTGGTTTTCGTGGGGCTCGGGCAGCGCGTTGTTGCAGCTCGCTTCCAGGTCGAGCATCTTGTCGAGCAGGCGGCAGTGCTGCGGTGTGATCGGCAAGAGACCTTGGTCGCGAAAATCGAATGTGGCCGCCATCACGGACTTCTTATGACAACGATCCCCACGATCATGGTCGAAGCCCAGCCCATGGCCAAACTCATGTGTGACGATATTCTTAAACCAATCTTCTGCTTCTGGCGCTGTCCAACGGATGAGCTGCCCTGGCTGATTGGCGACACAAGGGAAGCCGTATGTCCCTCCTGAAGGGCATCTCTCAAAGAAAGTAATCGTGTTGACGTTGCTGTCCCAAAGCGCCGCGTGAGCCACATTACCTTTGGCATCTGCTGGCCTTGGATCGAGATCGAGAACGATCGTTCGGCGAAAACGATTGTAGTCGTTCTGCCTCATGAATTCCATCTCATCACGTGTAGGCGCATCTGCATGCCACGACACCCGAATGGCTGGAAGATCGTCAGCGCCCGGGCATTCTGCTGACCAACGATTGATTGCTGCTTGCAGGACGTTTCGAGAGGGCATCTTCCCTTCGCTTTTGTAGCGCTCCGTCACGAACACTGCAATATCGCTCGGCTCGCCAGCCATCGACGAGAACAAATCCACATTGGCATAAAAGGGAAGCGTGACAAAGATGCCGTCTCTAAAGTTCTCAGCGCCCTGTACACACGAGGAGGTCTGGGCGCGGCCTTGTTCTGCTGCGGACAGCAGAACAGCCATATACATCACCCACCTGATGAAAGGCGATCTCTTCATCGCGCATCTCCGGAAAGACGAATGTCGCGCACAACCTCACTCGCGGGCTGCGCATAGCGATCACGAAGATGCCTGTATGGTCTGGGCTGAACCATGCCATCTTCGATCTTCAAATACGTCCTTATCAGAGCAATCGCACCCTCGCTTGTATACAAATCAACAGGATGGGCGCCAAGTAGCAAGTGCTCGCCTGGTTGAATATCGATTCTCATATCGTCGGGCATGGTGCACAAGTCGATATTACCAACGGGGAAAGTACCCCCGCGCAGGTACAATGTTAGCAAATCATTTTCACGCACGAGGCCACAGGCTCGATCGCGAACGAGCTGAATCAGCCTCAAATTTGTTTTTTGCGCAATGATCTTGTCTTTGACATGCCAGCCCAGCTGGGTATCCTGAACTGAAGCTACGGCAACAGCTTCGGCTTTGTCGTACAACGAGGCCATTGTGTACGCGTAGCGATCATAGCCACCTCCGGAAGACCATGGCTTAGCCGAACACCGACCCATCTTGAGCTGGACATCCCAGGGGGTGCTTCGATCTACGGTGCGAAAAACCATGTGGTTGCGAATTTGCTGCTGAATCTCGTCGTCGACGGGCAGAGCCTTGATCACCGCTTCGAATGTACCGTCAGTATTTTTGGCTACCTTCTCGAAGTAGCACGCCGGGATAAAGAGCGGCTCGCCCTCGCTTCCATCAGGCGTTGGCTTGCGCAGAATCTCGCATTCCTCGCCAAAAGCGAATGGCGCAGAAATCATCATGCAGATCGCCACCAGGGCAATCCAGATCGGTGCCGAGATTCGATGCGACTTCACGTTTCTTCTCCTGAGCACCGTCTAAGTCCATATTGATTCACTCATTAACCGTACCAACGACTTTTTCAGCCGTCAATGCAGCGCGTCGAAACGCCTACGGTGCGACGACTTCGCCTTCGAGCGGCAGCACGATCGCGGCGTCGCTGGGTCGGGCGGCTACGCGGCCGCGGCCGCCGCGCCGCCGCGCCGCGCAATCCACGTCGAAATCAGCCACGCGCCGGCGTAGACCGCGAGCACGATCAGCCAGATCGCGCGCATGCCGGTCGCCATCGAGACGTACTCCACGAGCCCGCCGGCCATCGCGCCGATCAGGTTGATGCCGAGCGGATAGCCGGTGATCGGCTGCTTGGCGAAGAGCCGGCTGAAGCAGACCGCGGCGGCGAAGACCGGGGCGCCGATCAGGAGGCTGCACGCCACGACCCGCGCCGGCGCGTCGAGCCCCAGCAGCCACTGCATCGGGAAGGCGTAGTTGACCACGATGAACGCCAGCAGCAGCGGCCACGCCCCGCGCAGGCCCGGCGCCCAGCCCTTCATCACCAGCGCGTTGGCGACGAAGATCATCGTCAGCATCGCGGCGAACACCACCGCGTTGACCGTCCAGGTCGAGCCGAAGAGCAGCGCCAGGCGCACGATCGCGCTCGACTGCATGAGCGTGAAGCCGAGGCCGAGCAGCAGGAAGTCGAGATGCAGGCCGGTGACCGGATGCAGACGACGCAGCAGCACGAACGCGCCCGCGATCAGGACGCCGATCACCGCCATCAGCTGCACGTAGACCGGCGCGATGCCCGGCGCCTGCAGATAGACGAACGGCCAGTCGTCGGTCGCCATGCGGCCCGTGCCGTAGTCGGCGAGCATCGCAGATGGCGCGCGGAAGTCGTCGCGTCCCTCGACCGCCACGATCGTCGTGTTGAAGAGCGCGTCGTTTTCGTCGAAGTAAATGCGCGCGTTCTCGCCGAAGGCGCCGCGCACCGTGCTGTAGATGCGCTCGTAGAGCCACGGCCGGAAGACCGAGTAGTAGACCGCCAGCATGCCGCCGTCGTCGTTCAGCAGGCGCTTGGCGTCGAGCAGCGCCTCGCGCGTGTAAACGTAGTTCTCGAGGCGCAGATTGGCCTGGCTGGCGAGCAGCACCTGCGAGTCGAGCGTGCCGTAGATGATCATGTCGAAGCGCTCGTCGGACGCGCGCAGGAAGTGACGCGCGTCGTCGACGTGGGCGCGCACGCGCGGATCGCCGTAGGGATCGGTCGGGTTCTCGGTGCGGCCGAGCTCCAGGATCACCGGATCGATCTCGACCGCGACGATCTCCTCGACGCCGTTGACCCGCGCGACGTTGACGTCGTTGCCCGTGCCCGCGCCGAGGATCAAGACCTTCTGCGGCGGTCCGCCGTGGAGCTGGGCGTAGAGGCGGTAGGGCCGGCTCCATTTCTCGGCCATGTCGCGCTGCAGCGCGCGGTGCGCCGCCACCTCGCTGGTGAAGTCGATGCCGTATTGGTGGAAGCTGCCGTTGACCCACACGCGCAGGCCGGCGTCCTCCGACTGGTGCTGGATGAAGTAGTACGGACTCCAGCGCCAGGCCAGCGGCGAGCTCGCGAAGGCCAAGAAGAGCAGGCCGGCGGCGACGGTGGCGAGGCGCGGCAGCGGACGGTCCATGAACACCAGCGCCCAGATGCTCATCACCAGCGGCGGCCACAGCCAGGGCGGCGTGTGCAGATAGGCGCTGGCCGAGAAGACGATGACGCCCGCCAGGCTGCCGGCGATGTCCCAGCCGTAGGCCAGGAGGCGGGGATGGCGGTCCATGGCGCGCGCCAGCGCCTGGCCGAGGGCGATGAACGGCAGGCTGGTGATCAGGAAGGCGAGCGCGCCGGCCGGCACCATCGGCAGGCGCGGCGCGCGCGCCTCGTCGATCTGGTTGTATTGCAGCCAGTAGTGCACCGCCTCGGCTTCGGGATAGATGACGATGCCGCGCCCGAGCAGGATGAAGCCCGCCGTGAGCGCGACGCCGAGCGGCAGCAGCCAGTCGACCCGGCGCCAGCGCTGCAGGATGCAGCCGACGCCGAGACCGAAGAAGGCGGCCATCAGCAGCAGGTTGGTGAAGTACGAGATTACCCGCACCTCGGCCGGCATCTGGCGGATGAACGCCAGCTCCAGCACCAGCACGATGCCCGAAATCAGGGCGATCGCCGCGGGCTGATCG
>JBCCOR010000515.1:0-4013 GCA_039025295.1 Acidobacteriota bacterium | reverse complement strand
GCGCGGCACCACGTCGAGCGCCGTGTTCAGGCGCATCACCTCGCCCTGGGTCGAGGTCGCGTTCAGACCCTGCGCGCCGGTCATGAAGCTGTCGATCAGATCGTTGCGCGGGAAGAAGTTCGGCGCCACCACGCCCAGCGGCGCGAGGAAGCCCTCGAAGATCTCCGGCAGGGCCGGATGGCTGACATACGGCACGATGAACTCGTCGTCGCGCGGATGCAGGGCGTTGAAGCGATCCTTGCCGTCGTAGCCGATCAGGATCTCGCTCACCAGCGGGTTGCCGACGCGCGACACCTGCACCAGATCGCCGAAGTGGATCTCGGGATCGACCGTGGTCGGCACGTCCTTGAGCTCGCGGAAGCGCGGCAGGCTGGCGGTCGTCCAGCCGGCGATGGTCACGATCTCGTCGTTCAGACGCAGGCAGTCGATCGGCACCTCGAGCGCGATCGAGGTCACGTTCTTGCCCACCGTCGAGCTCGGACGCACGTCGGGATCGCCGAGGATGTCGAAGAAGTTGAGCTGGTCGAAGAGACCGCCGGTGTCGCCGTAGTACGAGTCGGCGCGCTGGCCGACGAAGACCCGACCCGCGCCGCAGCCCGGGATCTGAACGTCGTGGATGTGCTCGCGCGCGTAGAGCTCGTAGTCCGACACCGTGTTGACGCCGACGTTGTCGAGCGGCATCGCGAACCGGCGGCTGCCGCTGTCGGCGTGGGTGACGAAGTCGACGCTGTCGGGCGTCGGCGTCAGGCCGCGGATGACCCGCAGGGTGTAGCTGCGCGACGCCGCCGGGTTCGTGCGCGGGTTGTCGCGACTGAAATCGTTGAGGATCAGCAGCGGCACGCCGATGTCGCGCAGGCCGCCCAGATCGGGATCGTCGATCGTCGGATCGCCGACCGTCAGCGTCGGCGGCTGGTTGGGCCGCGAGAAGCGGAAGCGGAAGGTGATGTCCTCGTTCTCGTCGCCGTCGTTGATGATGTGGATGTCGTAGAAGGCGTACGGATCGAGCGGGAAGTACGCCGGACCCGCGAACGGATCCTGCAGCGGGTTGTAGTTGGCGATGATGGTCACGAAGTCTTCGCGACCCGGCTCGTAGCTGCGGAACATGTAGAAGTCGCTGCCGTCGACCGCCGGGGTCTTGGCGATCGCGCCGGCCTCGCGCTGGCTCGCGCCGTGCACGGGGATCGCGGCCACGAGACCGACGATCGCCAGGAGGCCGATCAGGGTGCGGAATGCGGAACGTCGAAGCATGATGTCTCCAAGAGGAAAGGAACGGGTGGGTGAACGACGATGCGCTCAGTCGAGCGTCGGCAGACGATGCGCGACGTGCTCGGCGAGCGCGGAGATGGTCAGGAAGGGATTGACGCCGATCGGCATCGGCACCATGGCGCCGTCGATCACGTGCAGATGCGCGTGCACGCCGCCGGTGCCGTCGTAGACCTGGGCGCGGTCGTCGACCACGCCGCCGTCGGCGTCGTCGGCGAGGTTGCAGCCGCCGAGCGGATGGGCGGTGATCAGGTTGCCGCCGCCGCGCCACGGGTTCCAGCGGTCGAGATGCACATAGGTAGCGCCGAAGCTGCGCGCATGCGCTTCGAGCTCGCGGTCGATGTGGGCGAAAACCGGGTCGGTGCGCACGCTTGGCCAGGTGATCTCGACCTTGCCGTCGCGGTCGAGACCGATCGTGCCGCCGCCGTCGTCGAAGGCCATCACCAGATAGACCATCGAGTGGTTGGCGGCGCCGTCGGGATCCCAGCGCAGGTAGTCGCGGCCGATGCGCTGCAGCTCGCCGAGCTTGTCGCGCACGCCGTGGTCGGTGTCGACGCCGGTCAGCGCCAGCGCCGGCAGCGTGCGGCGGAAGAGATCGACCAGGCCGCTCGGGAAGGTCGTGAAGTCCTCGATCGCCAGCCGCTGGCCGATCGGGCCGTGACGGTCGTAGCGCACCACGCTGACGATCGTCGGCCCGGGCGCAACCGCCGACCGCGGGCTGTCGGGCTGGTTGCCGAAGCCGAGGACGTCGGTGCGCATCTCGCCGTTGTAGGCCAGGCCGAGGTAGTCGCCGTTGCCGCTGAAGCCGTGGCCGAGCCGCGACGACACCGGCAGGCCGGCGGCCGCGCTGCGCAGCAGGATCTCGGTCGAGCCGAGCGCACCCGCCGACAGGATCACCCGCCGCGCGCCGATCGTGCGCGTCGCGCGCGCGCCGTCGATGTCGCGCACGACCACGGTCAGGCGATAGCCGTCGCCCGCCGGATCGACCATCACGCTGCGCACCTCGACGCGGGTGAAGATCTCGGCGCCGTGGCGCTTGGCAAGCGGCAGGTAGTTGCGGTCGAGGGTGTTCTTGGCGCCGCGGTTGCAGCCGGTGATGCAGTTGCCGCAGTCGATGCACGGATGCTGCTGCGCGCCCGACGCGTTGACGCCGTCGACGTCGAAGTTGACCGCCAGGTTGACCGGCGCGATCTCGGCGCCCTCCGCCGCCGCGGCGCGCGCCCGCATGCGCGCCACCTTGGTCAGGCCGTCGAAGCGCGGATGATGCCCGACCCGCAGCACCTGCTCGGCGCGGCCGTAGTCGTCCCACAGCGCGCCCGAGGACGCCGCCGTGCGCAGCGCCGACGGCCAGCGCGGATCGTCGAAGACGTCGGCATCGGGCCGGATCGCCACGCTCGCGTTGACCAGCGAGGTGCCGCCGAGTCCGCTGCCCTTGAGCACGTCGATGTCGCGACAGACGTAGTAGTCGAAGAGGCCGAACGGATGGCGCTTCGAGCGCAGGTTGCCGGCGAGCGCGCCGCCGGTCTCGGGGAAGCTGCCGAGCGGCCACTCCTTGCCGCGCTCGAGCACGCACACCGCCTCGCCGCGCATCGCCAGGCGCGCCGCGGTGATCGCGCCGCCGTAGCCCGAGCCGACCACGACCGTTGCGTAGCGGTCGCCGAGCCGCGCGGGATCGCTCGCCAGGCGCGGTTCGGGCGGCGGTGCGGTCGATGAAGCGTCGGTCATGGTCGTCCTCCGGATCAGAATTGGAAGTTGAAAGCAAAGAGCACCGAGCGCAGCTCCTCCGAGAGCGTGAAGGTCGCCCCGGGCACGGTCTGCTCGGCGATCGTCGTCGGATTCGGCACCAGGTTCGGGTTGAGCACCGGGCCGCTGATGCTGTTTTCGGGCACGTAGTAGGCGCCCACGTCGAGGCGCACCGCGTCGGTGAGCTGCAGGCCGAGGCCAAAGGTGTAGTGCTGCTCGAAGGTCGGCGGCGTGCCCAGGCTGGTGAAGACGACCGCCTCGCGGATCGGCGTCTCGCCGTAGTTGAAGCCGCCGCGCAGGGTCAGCCGCTCGCTCGCGTGGTACTCGACGCCGATCGCGCCGACCCAGATGTCGTCCCAGCCGATCTCGTTGAGCGAGCCGTCGGGCTTGAAGCCGCCGACGCCGCCCGCGCCGTCGACCGACGTGTATTCGATGAAGCGCACGTCGACGCCGATCTGCAGCCGCTCGCTGTGCCGGTAGGCCGCGCCCACCGAGGCGATCGCCGCGCCGTCGAGGGCGTAGCGGATCGTGCGCCCGCGGCCGAAGTCGGGATTGACGATCGTCGAGCCGTCGCCCTGGCGCAGATACGGCAGCGCGATCGACGAATTCCACTCGTAGTCGTCGTAGTCCTGGGCGGTGGTGTACGACGCGCCCAGCGACCAGCGCTCGTTGACCTGGAAATGCACGCCGAGCTGCAGGCTGACGGCGTAGCTGGTCACCGTGTTGTCGGCGTCGGCGTAGAAGCAGTCGCGGGTGACGCCGGTCGCCGGATCGCCGAGCGTGCAGTCGGGCACGGCCGGCGGCAGCGGCGAGATCGCCAGGCTGCCCTGGAAGAGATCGATCGCGCCGCCGATCGACAGGCGCTCGCTCACCTGGTAGGCGAGCGCGAACGGAATCTTGATGATCGCCAGGTTGGTCTTGACCGCGCCGAAGCCGTTGGGCTGCGGCGAGAAGATCGGGTTGTTCGGATCCTGCGGCCAGTCGGTGCGGAAGCCCGCGACCGCCAG
>JBCCOR010000514.1:0-4015 GCA_039025295.1 Acidobacteriota bacterium | reverse complement strand
CTGCGCCCGCCCGGCCTCCTTGAGCGCGTAGCCGCGGGTCATGCCGGTCTCGTTCCACAGGCTCCAGCCGTGGAAGACGCTGCGCGCGCCGCGGCGGCGCTCGGCCGCGACAAAGGCTTCGAGATAGCGGTTGCCGACGCCGTAGACGCCGGCCGCCGCGCCGGCGAAACACGCGTTGATCGAGCCGAAGACGACCAGTGGACACGACGGCCCGAGCGCGGCGCGTAGCGCGCGCGTGCCCTCGACCCGCGCGCGCAGGCCGCGGCGCAGATCGTCCGGCGCGAGATCGACCAGCGGCGCGGCCGCGAACACGCCGGCGAGATGGAACACCGCGTCGGGCGGCGCCTCCCAGCGCGCCCGCTGCACGTCGATGACGGCGCGCAGCGCGTCGGCGTCGGTGAGATCGACCGCCGCGATGTCGACCGCGCCGCGCCGGCGCAGCCGGGCGAGATCGCGATGGACGTCCGCATCGAGCGCGTCGAGCGGCGTGCGGCCGACGAGCAGCAGCTTGGCGTCGGCGTCGTGATCGAGCAGCCAGCGCGCGAGCTGCCGGCCGATGCCGCCGAGGCCGCCGGTGACGACGTAGCGACCGCCCGGACGCAGGAGCGGGGACGCATCGGCGTCCGGCGCGTCGGCGGCGTCCGGCGCCGCGAAATCGAGCGGCGCGAGTCGGCGCGTCCAGCGCCGACCGTCGCGGTAGGCGATCTCCAGCGCGCCCGACGGCGCGGTCCACTCGGCGACGATCTGCCGCGCGTACGCGCCGGGCGCCGCGGGATCGAGATCGAGATGATGCACCTCGCGCGCAGGCAGCTCCTCCGCCGCCGCACCGAGCAGCGCCGCCGCGGCCGCGCGCGCCGGATCGAGCGCGTGCGCGGCGGCCGCATCACCGAGATCGGCGCCGGCCGCGGTGACGTGCAGCAGCCGTGCGTCGGCCCAGCGATCGCCGCGGCGCGCCGAGGCCTGCAGCAGACCGAGGACCGCGGTGAGCCCGGCGTAGGTCGCCGCCGGGCTGCCGGCGTCGTCGCCGGGCGCGGCGGTCGGACCGAGGTAGACGACGCCCGCGATCGGCAGCGCGTCGGCGTTGTTCGACGCCTGGGCATCCGCCTCGAGCGCGTCGAACAGCGCGTCCCAGGCCTCGGCGCGGCCAGCGCCGTCGTCATCCGCCGGGTCGGGCGCGCGCCGCGCGACGACGCGCGCGCCCGTCGCCGCGAGCGCTTCGGCGACCCGCGCGGCGAGATCGGACGCGGCGTGGGCGTCGGGCGCACCGTCGATCAGCAGCACGTGTCCGGGCCGCCGCACGCCGCCTACCGGGCGCGCGCAGGGCGTCCACAGCGGTCGGTAGAACCACGCCGGCAGGGTGTTTTCGTTGGCGAGCAGGACGTCGAGACGCGCCAGGAGCGCGTCGAAGCGCCCCGCGTCGAGATCGCGCCGCAGCCGCGCGCGCTGGATCTTGCCGCTGGTGGTCTTGGGGAACTGCGCCGAACGCAGCGGCACCACGCGCCCGGGCGACACGCCGAAGCCGCGCGCCACCGCCGCGCGCACGCGCTGGACGAGCGCGAGATCGATCTCGTCGTCGCCGAGATCGTCGGTTCGATCCTGTGGCGCGTCCGCGGCCAGCTGACCGTCGGGCACGAAGAACACCGCCAGCGTCTCCGAGCCGGTCGCGGGATCGTCGACCGCGACGGCGCCCACCCAGGTCGGCGCGACCCCGTCGACCGCGGCGACGCCGTCCTCGATCTCGTAGCCGTAGAAGTTGGCGCCGCGGATGATGATGATCTCTTTCGCCCGCCCGGTGATGGTCAGCCGGCCGCGCCAGAGAAAGCCGAGATCGCCCGTGTCGAACCAGCCGTCGCCGACGAACGCGGCGCGGTTGGCGTCGTCGTTGGCGAGATAGCCCGGCGTCACCACCGCGCCGCGCGCCTGCACCCGGCCGATCACGCCGGTCTCGACGCGCTCGCCCGCGCCGTCGACGATGCGCAGCGCAACGCCCGGAATCGGCGCGCCGGCGTCGACGAAGGTCTGCAGCGCGGAAGACGCCGGCGCGTCGGACGGGGCGAAGCGCAGTCGACCGCCGAGCGAGTCCTTGGCGACGCGGTGGACCTGCTCGGCGAGGGTGACGTCGTTGCCGTAGGTGATCGCCGTGCAGACCTCGGCCATGCCGTAGGCCGGCTGCATCACGCCCGCCTCGACGCCGAACGGCGCGAGCGCCGCGAGCCAGTCGCGCACCACGGGCTCGGTCACCTGCTCGCCGGCGTTCATCGCCTTGCGCAGCGCGCCCAGGTCCCAATGCCGCTCGGGCGCGTCGGCGAGGGCGTCGGTCACCCGCTTGAAGCCGAAATTCGGGCTCCACGTGTGCGTCACGCGATGGTGCGCGAGATCGTCGAGCCAGCGCAGCGGCGCGGCGAGGATGCGCGCGGGCTGGACGTGGATCTGCTCGCAGCCGATCACGACGTCCTTGAGATGACAGGTCAGGGTCGGCACCACGTGGTCGAGCGGCAGCCAGCTGTGGGTGCGGTCCGACGCGGCGTAGCCGTTCGCGCGCGCCGCGCCGTGGACGTGATGCAGGATGCCGTCGTGGGTCAGCTGAATGCACTTCGGCACGCCCGTGCTGCCCGAGCTGAGCTGCAGGAAGGCGACGTCGGACGGCGCGGCGTCGTGGAGCGCATCGGCCGGCGGATGCGCGGCGAGGGCGGCCGCGCGCAGCAGGCGCCACGGATGCGGCGCGCCGTCCGGCCCGGCCATGCGCGCGGGCACGCCGGCGAGCGCGTCGCCGAGCGCGTCGCCGTGGAGAATCCACGGACCGCGCAGCAGCGTCCACACGTTCCACAGCTTCTGCACCACCGCGCTGGCCTCGTCGTAGCGCGGCGCGATCGCCACCGTGAGCGGCACCATGCCGCCGAGGACGCATGCCCAGAAGCCGACGAAGTGCGCGGCGAGTTCGTCGCACTGCAGGATGACGCGATCGCCCGGCGCGACGCCCGCGGCGCGCAGGCCGGCGAGCGTGCGGCGCGCGCGGTCGACGAGCGCGGGATAGGCGATGTGGACCGCGCGGTCGTCGTCTTGGATGCAGCGGATGCCGTGGGTCGGATGCCGCGCGGCCGTGGCGAGGAGGGCCGCGCCAAGCGTGCGCGGCGCGTCGTCGGGCAGCGCGAGCGGACCGCCCGAGATCTCCGCCGGCGGCCGCGCCTCGTGTGCACGGGCGTCGTCGGACGGCGCCGCGTCGTCGGACGGCATCGCATCGTCGGGCGGCGCGATCGCGTCCTCGAGCAGCGCGCGCACGTGGAGAACGCGCTTCTCGGGCGGGCGCGGACGCAGCAGCACGCGCGCCCGGCGCACGCCCGGCGCGCTTTCGAGCGCAGCCTGCCAGCGCGCGGCGACGGCGTCGTCGAGCACCGGCAGCTGCGCCAGCGCGTCGCGGTCGAGACGGCCGGCGGCGTCGCGCGGCAGGCGATCGAGCACGTGTGCGTGCGGCCAGCGGCCCTGCGCGCCGAGCCGACGACGGGCCGCGTCGAGGAGGGCCGCGCGCGCCAGCGGACGGCGGGCGACGAGATGGATCACCGGTTCGTGCGCGTGCGCCGACGGCCGGGCGACGATCGCCGCGTCGGCCACCGCCGGATCGCGCGCGAGCGCGCCGGCGAGCCGATCGAGATCGAGGCGCGCGCCCTGCCACCACAGCGTCTCGTCGCGCGGGCCGCAGAGCGCGAGCCGCGCGCCGCGCCAGCGACCGCGCTCGCCGGTCCGCACCCAGCGCCCGGGAACGCCGGGCATCGTGAACGCATCATCCGCGACGCAGGCGTCGGCGGCCAGCGCCACGCGCCCGATCGCACCGAGCGGCATCGCCCGGCCGGCGTCGTCGACGATCACCACACCGCAGCCGAGCGGCGCCTCGAGCATCGGCCCGTCGGCGTCGGCGTCGACGACGCCCCGACCGACGACGATCCGCGCCTCCGGCGGCGCGTAGACGAAGCGGTGCGACGCGCCCGCGGGCCGCGGCGCGGCCGGGGCGGGCCCGACG
>JBCCOR010000513.1:0-4027 GCA_039025295.1 Acidobacteriota bacterium | reverse complement strand
GCGATCCGTTCCAGAATCCAGGTCCGGGCGGTCCGTTCGGCGATCCGTTCTTTCCCTGATCGCGATCTGGGTGCGGTCCGCGGCGCGGCGTCACGCGATAGGCTCACGAACGTGACCTGGCGCGCCGCCGCGCCGCCGCCCATCGTTCACGAGGAGATCGCCGCATGACCGACCGCCCGTTCTCGCCCGTCCTCGTTTCCCGCCTGCGCCTCGGCGCGCTCGTCGGCTGCCTGGCCCTCGGTGCGTCGATCCTGCTGTCCGCCACCGCGACGGCGCAGACCGCCGTGCCGCCCTACGCCTACGACGGCGCGCGCGGACCCGCGAAATGGTCCGCGCTCGATCCGGCGTGGCGCGCGTGCGCGGGCCGGGCGCAGTCGCCGATCGCGCTGCAGCGCGAAGGCACGCCCGCCCTCGACCTGCCCGACTTCGTCTTCGACTACGGCCGTCTGCGCGGGCAATTCGTCCACGACGGCGCCGCGCTGCGCTTCGACGCCGAGCCCGGCAACGTGATGTACAGCGGCAACGACGCGCTCGATCTGGCCGCGGTGCATCTGCGCGCGCCGAGCGAACACGTCATCGACGGGCGCGCGATGCCGCTGGAGCTGCAGTTCGAGCATCGCGCGCCCGACGGCAAGACGATCATCATCGCGGTCTTCGCCCAGCAGGGCGCCGACAGCCGCGCGCTGCCCGTGGGCGACGCGCTGCGCGCGCTGCTGCCGACGAAAAAGGGCGAGCGCAAGCCGCTGCCGGCGACCGTCAGCTTCGACGCCGAGGCGTTCTATCCCCAAGACCGCCGCTCGTTCCGCTACGACGGCTCGCTGACCGCGCCGCCCTGCACCGAGGGCGCATCGTGGGTGGTGATGCCCGATGCGATCAAGCTCGGCGCCGAGCAGATCGACGTGCTCCTCGACGCGCTGGCCGCGCTGCCGAGCGCTGCGGCCGACGGCGCCATCAAGCGTGGGGCCCAGCCGGCGAACGGGCGCACCGTGCGCTTCGACAGCCGCGCCGGCCGGGGCGAGGGCTGAGCGGGATCATGGCGGAGGCCACGATGGGCGCATCGACCCCGACCTTCGCGTCCAAGATCGGCCGCCTGCGCCGCGTCCCGACCAACGGCGTCGAGCTCGACGTCTGGGACGTCGGCCACGGGCCGACCGTGCTGCTGCTGCACGGCTTTCCCGAGTGTCGCCACAGCTGGCGCCATCAGGTGCCGGTGCTGGTCGACGCGGGCTACCGCGTGCTGGTGCCCGATCAGCGCGGCTATGCCCACAGCAGCGCGCCGCAGGGCGACGTGCGCGCCTACAGCATCTTGCAGCTGGTCGCCGACCAGGTCGGGCTGCTCGACGCGCTCGGCATCGGCCAGGCGGTGGTCGTCGGCCACGACTGGGGCGCGCACGTCGCGTCGCATTTCGCGATGCTGCGGCCGGCGCGCGTGCGCGCGATCGTCCAGCTGAGCGTGCCGTACCGCACGACGCCGTGGGGCACGCCGCTGCCGACCGTGCTCTTCGCGGGCGTGGCCGGGCCGGGGCGCCGCACCTACCTGGGCTATTTTCAGGACGAAGGCGTGGCCGAGCGCGCGTTCGACGTCGACGTCGCGCGCGTGCTGCGGGCGTTCTTCGTCGGCGCCAGCGGCGACACGCCGGCCGACGAGCGCCTGCCGATCGTCTTCGCCGACGACGTCGCCTTTCTCGACGCCTGCCCCGACTACGGCGATCGCCTGCCCGGCTGGCTGACGGCGGAGGATTTCGCGACCTACGTCGAGGCGTTCACGGCGAGCGGCTTCCACGGCCCGATCGCGTGGTACCGCAACTACGACGCCAACCACCGCGCCACGGCCTTCCTGCGCGGCGCGTTCGTGCGCCAGCCGGCGCTGTACCTCGGCGGCGCCGAGGACGTCGGCGCGCCGATGGTGCAGGCCGCCTACGACGCCCTCGAGCGCTCGATGCCGGGCTTGCGCCACAAGGCGATCCTGCCCGGCGCCGGCCACTGGCTGCAGCAGGAGGCGCCCGACGCGGTCAACGAGGCGCTGCTCGGCTTCCTGCGCGATCTCTGACGGCGCCGGTCACCAGCCGCAGTTCGGCGACGGCGCGCCGCCGCCGTTGGCGCCGAGGGAGAACGAGGTGCGAAACAGGCAGCCGAGCCGAATGGACGACGCGCCGCGCGCGGCGGCGTACTGGCTGCACGTTGCGGTCGTCCAGCCGCCGCTGGGCATGACCGCGTCGCTGACGCTGCCGAAGCTGATGATGCAGAGCTTCGCGCCGGCGACGAAGTCGAGCTGACCGTCGTCGAGCACGGCGAGCGCCAGCTGATCCGACACCGTGCGGAACTGCCCGATGTCGCCGTCCGGCCGCGTGCCGGCGCGGAACATGAACGTGCTGCCTTCAGGGCCCGTTTTGACCTCGGCGCCCTGCGGCGAGCGGATGCCGAAGCCGCCCGACGATTGGATCCAGTTGAAGCCCATGTTCAGCGTCGTCGTCGCCTGGTGGTTGCCCAGGTTGTCGCCGCCGCCGCCGCCGCTGCCCACCGTCTCGCACGCGACGCTGCCGGTGGGCGCGATCGTGCGGATCGCCTGGCCGCTGGGGCAGCTGCCGAAGAAGCTGCCGCCCGCGCTGTTTTGCAGATTGCCGGTGCGGACGCTGCCCGTCACCGTGAGATCGCCGGTGACGTCGGTGTTGCTCTCCAGGCTGATCGTGCCGCCGCCGAGCGCGAGGCCCGCGGGCAGCAGATCGAAGTCGATGCGCGACAGCTGCAGGCCGCGCGCGGGCGCAACCGACGACAGCTGGCTGACGACGAGATCGCCCTGCGCGTCCCAGGCGCGCAGCTCGGCGCGCCACGGCGCGGATGAAGCGTCGACGTCGGCGTCGACGAGATCGAGCGTGAGCGCGCGGCCGTCGATCAGGCCGCTGTCGGCCACGGTCGCGCCCGCGGCGTCGAAGATCTCGAGGCGGACGCTCGCGACGCGCGCGTCGGACAGCGCGATCGCGACGCGCGTCGCGTCATCCTCGTCCGCGACGGCGCGCGGCGCGGCGAGGAGCGCCGGGGCGAGCAGCGCGGTGAGCAGAAGGGCGAGAGCAGCGGTGCGGATGTGCAGGATCATGTTGACCTCCCTGTCATGGGGTTCGATGGGCGACCGTTGGGTCCGCTCGAGAGAGCGGCAGCGGTCGCGCGGGGAGGTCATCGGTCGCCGCGGTCGGATCGCGCTACTGCATCTGTTCCTTGGTCTTCAGGAAGCGCAGATCGCCCCAGTCCTCCTCGGCCTTGTTCAGATGCCAGGCGTTGCGCGCCAGGAAGACCGGCGTGCCGTCGTGGTCGTCGGCGACGCTGCCGGCGTTGCGCTGGCGAAAGCGCTTGAGCTCGCGCGCCTCGCCCTCGACCCAGCGCGCGGTCATCAGCTGTACCGCCTGGAAGTCGACCTCGAGGTCGTACTCGGTGCGGATGCGATCGGCCAGGACCTCGAACTGCAGCGCGCCGGTCACGCCGATGATCCAGCGGTTGCCGATGTCGACCCGGAAGACCTGCGCCGCGCCTTCCTCGGCCAGCTGCAGGAGCGCCTTGCCCAGGTGCTTGGCGCGCAGCGGATCGCGCGGGCGGATCGCCTTCATCAGCTCGGGTGCGAAGCTCGGAATGCCCGTGAAGCGCAGCGACTCGCCCTCGGTCAGCGCGTCGCCGATGCGCAGGTTGCCGTGGTTCGGAATGCCGAGGATGTCGCCCGCCCACGCCTCCTCGGCGCGCGCGCGATCCTGCGCCAGGAAAAGCACGGGATTGTGGATCGTCATCTGCTTGCCGCTGCGCACGTGGTGCAGCTTCATGCCGCGGCGGAAGCGGCCCGAGGCCAGGCGCATGAAGGCGATGCGGTCGCGATGCTTGGGATCCATGTTCGCCTGGATCTTGAACACGAAGCCGCTGACCTTCGATTCGTCGGGCGCCACCGGACGCGCTTCGTGTTCAAGATCCAGGCGAACATGGATCCCAAGCATCGCGACCGCATCGCCTTCATGCGCCTGGCCTCGGGCCGCTTCCGCCGCGGCAT
>JBCCOR010000512.1:0-4039 GCA_039025295.1 Acidobacteriota bacterium | reverse complement strand
GGCGTCAGCCGGTGATCGGGATCGAAGGCCTTGATGGAGCGACGTTGGTAGATGGCGTCGAGGGTTTTCACAAGCGGATTCTCCGTGGGATGTTGTCGAGGGTCTCAGGGCCGCGTGCCGATCGCGATCCAGTGGACCCGATAGTCGGGCGCGGCGTTGCCGCTGATGAGGTCGAAGCCGTCGCGATCAAAGCCGCTGAGCGTCTCGGCGTGGCCGACGGCGCTGCGCCAGGCCGGCGTCGCAACGACCGCGCCCGTCTGGCGAAACGGCCGCGGAAACCGCACCCGTACGGCCGCCGCGGTCTTGTCGACCGTGCCGATTTGGAGCAAATGGCCGTCCGGCAGCTCGAAGCTGGTGCCGTCACCCCGCTGCGATCCGACCGCCAACCATTGAATGCTGTAGTTCGGCGCGGCGTTACCGCTGTTGGCGACGAACGTGGTGTGGGTGACCTGCGTGACGGTCTCTTCACCGCCGACGCCGCGATGCTGGCGGTCCCAGTGCGGACTGAGCTGAAGGCTGAGCGACCGCGTGTCGGCCGGATAGGACGTGCGAAAGCGAACGGCCTGCGGTCCAGCGGTCGCTTTGGCGACACGCCCCATTTGGGCGAGCATGTCGCCCTCGCGAATTTCGAGCGGCACCTGAGGACGCCCGTCTGCATTGCCGATCGCGATCCAATTCACGAGGTAGCCGGAGGCAGCCAGGTTGTTGCTCGCGACGTAGAAATGGTCGTCGGCGACCGTATCGATGGTCTCGGCGTGGCCGACGTTTCGGTTCGCGCCGCGCCATTCGGGCGTGACGACCACAACGGGCGGCTGGGCAAACTTGACGCCGAGGCTCATGCGCTGCTCGACCCTGCGCTTGGGCGTGCAGCCGAACGTGATCAGGGCGTCGCCAAAGTCGACGAAGTTGATGAATCGGGCCATCAGGGTTCCTCCGTTGGGGCTCCGGGTGTTGGGGCGTGCCCGGTAGTTTGCCCCAGCGGAGAGGGGATTGCGAAAGCGATTCTGCCGCCGAATGTCCTGAACCCGTGGCTGCGATGCCTACCCCAGCGCGGCGTCAGCCGGAAACGCTGGACTGATAGAGCTCGATGAGCTCACCGTCCGGCCCTTGCAGGAACGCCATGCGCATGGCCTCCGCGCGTTCGCCCGCCATCTGCGTGTTCAGGGGCGTGCCGTCCCAGCGCTGATCGGGGATCGGAATGTCGACCGCCGATCCACCGGCGGCGAGGGCCTGGGCGTAGGCGCGGTCCACGTCCGCTACGCCCAGTGCGAGATGGTTCAGCGGAAACCCGGGCGGGACCATGGGCGCCTGGCCGGCCGGATGCAGCTCGATGTAGCGCCCGTCTCCGGCCGCCAAGAAGACGCTCGCCACCCCGAACGGGAATGTACCCGCGGCGCGCTGGCCAACGATGTCGTCGAACCGCTCCCGCAGCGTCAGGCCCAGCCCGGCGGTGTAAAACGCGGTCGACGCCTCCAGGTCGGATACGAACAGGCTGACGTGGTGGAGCGTCGGTCGATCCGCGGGGCCGAACACGTCCTGCCCGCGGTCCACCGTCGACGGCGCTTCGGCATCGTCGGCGGCGACGGCCGCGGCCTCCTGCGTCTGCTTGCTCAGGCGCAGGCCGTTCTCCATGATCGCGGCGACCGTCTCGGCGAGCTCGTTCGGCAGCAGGTCGGCGGTCCACACCATGCGGCAGCGCCGGTCGTCGCCGACGATGTCCACGGACGCGCTGTGGTGCGCAAACGGATCGCCGACGACCGACCAGACCAGCCGCCGGGCGTCGTCGTCCACGGTGACGATGCGCTCTCGGAGAACGAGGCCGTCGGCGAACGTGACGACGCGCACCGCGCCGTCGTCTTCGAGCACGGTGCCGGTCACCATGCCGGGCGCAAGCCGTGTGTGGATGGCGCCGACGTCCCGAACCGCGTCCCAGACGACGGCGGCGGGCACCTCGATGACGATGTCTTTGCGAATCGATGCCACGGCGAATCCTCTAGGCGACGGACGCGGGGAAGAGCGCGTTGATGTCGGCGTAGGGCATGCCGTCGGCCGTCGTCGCGTCGGAATCGCCGTCGCGCAGGAACGCCGCGGCGCGTTCGCTCACCTGGCCGTAGACCATCTGGGCGAGGCTGGTGCCGGCGCTCAGCCGCCGCACCCCGAGCCGCTGGAGTTCGGCCACGGCGGGCAGTCCGGGACAGGCCATCACGTTGAGCGGCATGCCGACGGCGGCGAGCGCCGCGATGGCGTCCGCATGCGTCAGGCGCGGTACGAACAGGCCGTCCGCCCCGGCCGACCGGTAGAGCGCAGCACGGCGGGTGATCTCGGTCACCCAAGCGTCCTCGGCGACCAGGCCGCGCAGGACCACGTCGGTGCGGGCGTTGATGAACAGCGCGACGCCGAGTCGCTCGCTCGCCCGCCGAGCGGCCTCGATCTTGCGGCACAGCAGCGCCGGGTCGTCGCTGCCGTCTTCGATGTTGATGCCCACGGCGCCGGCGTCGATCACGGCCGCGACGGCGTCTTCCACCACCGCGGGATCGTCCGCGTAGCCGCCTTCGATGTCCACCGACACCGGAACGGACACCACGCGGGTGATGCTGGCCACGGTCGTCGCGAGCAGGGGAACGGGAAGCCGGTCGCCGTCGGGATAGCCGTGCGTCCAGGCCACGCCGCCGCTCGTGGTCGCCACGGCCTTGCAGCCCAGATGCTCCATCAGGCGGGCCGAGCCGGCATCCCAGGCGTTCGGCAGGATGAGCGGCGTGTCGTCGCGGTGCAGATCGCGGAACGTCTGCGCGCGCGTCGGCTGTGTGGGGGTCGATGCGCTCTCGGTCATGCTGGATCTCCCTCGTTCGTGGCGGCCCAGTCGCGCGCGGGGCGCGGCTGGGTGGTCATTGCGCTTGGACGGCACACTAGCTGGATCGCCGGACGTCAGACTTCTGGATTCTTGCTCACTTCGGCGAGTGGTCGACGGCTGAGCGCCCTGCGCATGTCCGAGGGGGTGCGGCCGAACTCGCGGCGGAAGGTGTCGGTGAAGTGGCTGTGGCTGGCGTAGCCCAGTTCCAGGGCGAGCGCCGTGAGATCGCGCACGCCGTCGGCCAGCCGCTCGAGCGCGGCGCGGAGGCGCAGCCGCGTCAGATAGCGATGGACGGGCACGCCAGTGTGCTGTCGAAAGACGCGCGACAGGTGAAAAGGCGACGTGTGCACGTGCCGGGCGACGTCGTCGAGCGTGATCGATTCGCCCATGCGGCACGCCAGGTACGATTTGGCGGCTTCCGCGCGGTCTGCGTGGTCGACGCAGGTGTCGCCGCGACGACGCTTTTGCGGTGCGCTGTGGCGCGCGAACGCGGCGGCCAGGATGTCGGCCATCAGGTGGAGCACCGTTTCATCGCGCCACATCGGGTCGAGCGGTGGCTGCGCGCCGGCGGCTTCTAGCCGTCGAAGGAACTGCCGATGGCGCCAAAACACGCCCGACTCGCAGGGGCCGCTGGCGAATGGGAACGGCTGATCGGGCTGGTCGGCGCGGGCGGGGTCGAAGTCGCTGAGCATGTCGCGCAGCGCGTGTGGCGCGAGCGTGAAGACCGTGCCGCGATTCCCGCCGTCCAGCGGATGGCTGACCCGATAGGTCGATCCCTTGGCGAAGAACAGGGCCTGGTTGACGTCGGCGGTCAGAGACTGCCGGCCGACGTGCTTCTGAAAGACACCGCGGCGCAGCAGGACGATGTTGTGGTTGTCGGAATGCTCTTCGGCCGTGGGGCCGCCGCGACAGCGGTAGCCTCGCACGCTGACGTGGGTGCTGTCGTGGAGCGCGTACCAGGTGAGCGGGTGGTCGAGGGTACGTGACAAACCGATTTCCTCGTGAAGGCGATGGCAGCAGGCGGATCCGGCAGCGCAGAGAATGCGTCATGCGGTTACGATCGCTTACTTTTACGATCCAGCGCTGGGCTTTTCTTTGCGGACGCGCATATCCCCAAAACCGTATCAAACCGGCTCTGTCTGGTTTCGGATGGCTGGTTTGTTAAAAGCGGATGAAAGGTTTTTTGCT
>JBCCOR010000511.1:0-4044 GCA_039025295.1 Acidobacteriota bacterium | reverse complement strand
GCGGGCCACGTCCAGGTGGTGCTGGCTTGGGTCCAGCCGAGGGTGAGGTAGAGGGCGAGGAGGTCGGGGGAGAGGTTTCGGGGAGCTTGTTCGTCGATGACGGGCCAGACGTGGAGTAGCCAGGCGTTTTGGACGCGGCGGTGGATAGTGACGCGCCGCTGGTGCTCGTCGAGTCCGTCGGTAGCAACGACTCCATACCAGGCTTCGCCTATTGCGCGCTCTAAGAGGGTTTCTGACGCTACTGTGGCCTGGGCATAGTCGGTAGTTTTGCAGAAAAGATCTCGCGCTCTCAGGTCCGGCTCAAGACAGGCGCTGGCAGGTGATTTGAGATGAGTTGGTGGCGATGGTTTAATGGAGATTTTCTTTTTAAGCTTTTCGGTGAAAGTCATGCTATAAGTTATTAGGTGCTGTGTATCCGAGAGCGACCAGGAGTAGCTGGATGGTCTTGTTGGAGAGAAGTTTCTGAGATAGCTGGCGGATTCTGCAGCTGAATCTGCAGCATGGGCTGTTGCGATAGAATGCCAAGGAAAACTAGTGGCATCATGCGTGCGAGCAAGTTGAAAGACGAGGCTATCGATGTAGGTGGCTGTGTGATCGTTAAAACTTCTGATAAAGTGATTGCTGAAATAGTTTTCGAGGCCAGAGAGGTTGCTTGCGTTTCTCTGCAATGTGGTTGGCCAAGCAGGTGTTTTTTGGAGTTGCAATTTGCTTGGCGTCGTTTGGGCGGCGAGCGGCGTTTTCTTGTCGATCTCATGCGGCGAATCTTGGTGGCGAGCCTTGGGCAACGCTGTGATTTTATTTACCGCGCTTGCCCAGTAAACTAGCCGGGCAGAGAAACCGCGTGCTAAGCTGGCTTGAGTTTTTTCGAGTTTAAGGGTGAAGGTTTTGATGGCGCGGGGTATAGTATGATCAGCGTCACTAGCTTGATATGCCCAGCGGCTGGCTGCCTCAGTCGATGTTGCCTTATAAGCCCATTGTCCGAGTGGGTGTGTGGGTCCTAGCGCTAGTAAATGGGCCATCTCGTCGAAGTCATTGCGCGTTTCTAGTAAGCGTTGGAGTGGCTCGAGATTGTCATGCAGCAGCGCTGCGAGCCTCAAGAGATCCTCCCCCTTGGCCTCGCATGTGGTTCGTTTCAACCATTCGCTGATCCACGAAGCATGGCGCAGTGACAAACGGCGGAGTGTTTCGAACTCTCGGCGATCTTCGTCAGCCGGATGCAGAAAACGATTGAATAGCTTGTGACATAGGCCCTCGACGATCTGCGTCCGCTGCGCGTCGTTGAACGCCGCTTCCTCGCCCATCGCCCGCAGCAAGAACGACCAGCGCTGCGGATGCTTCGTGCGATCGATCGCCTTGAATACATCGTCCAAGAACGCCGCATCGGTCGCCTGCGATCCGATCGCCAGCAGGCACGTCTCGCGCCACGTCTGCAGGTGGAAGTGCTCGCCGATCCGCTGCGCCGCCCGCTTGTCGCGCAGGAGTGCGCAGGCGGCCAGGTATTCGAGCAGCGAGAGATGGAAGAACGCGAAGACGCCCGGCGTCTGCTCGACGAGCACGCCCGTGCCCTCGACGAGGTAGTCGACCCAGCGCGCGATCATGCCGCGCAGCGATTCATCTTCCCGACCGCTCATGCGCACGCGCAGGTTGCGGAAGAGCTGATCGATCAGCGCGGCGCGCGCCAGCACGATGCCTTCGTCTTTCCCCTTGGTCTCCTTGCGTCGCGCCTCGCGCCCTTCCTGCAGCTGCAGCGCCAGCGTTTCGAGCTCAGCGCGCTGCAGATCGGCATCCAGCTCGGGGAAGCTGCGGCCGGCCTGCGCCGGCCAGGTCTTCAGCAGCGTCTCGACGACCTTGTCGTAGAGCGCAGCGCGCTCGCCGGGAAGCGTGGCTTCGTAGCGGTGGACGAGGGCGATGAGCGTGGCGAGAAGTGGATTGCGGGCCAGCTCCCGCACGCGCGGTCGAATCTGTAAAGCGGCCTGCAGGTCCGCGATCTTTCGCGCACGCTCGTCGGCGCGGTCTTCCTGCGACGTGTACCAGATGCGCACGAAGTGCTGCAGCGTGTCGTCGTCGAAGGGCTCGAGGCGCAGCTCGTCGTAGTCCTTGGGCAGCGGCGCGCGGTCGTAGCCGGCGATGCGGCTCGTGACGAGCGCGGGCACGCGCGGATGCTGGCCGAGAAACGCGCGCACTTTCTGCACGGCAGCCTCGCGAGCGCCTTCGCTGCCGACTTCGTCGAGTCCGTCGAGCAGCACGACCGCATTGCCTGTGTCGAGCGCGTCATCGAAGAACGTTTCGTCCACGCGCATCTGCAGCGTCTCGCGTGCCTGATGGACGAGAAAGTCAACGAGCGAGAGCTGGCCGTTCTCGGCAGCGTTCACGAACTCGCGAAACGGCAGCAGCAGCGGCAGTAAGTTCGTATCGACGTCGAGGCCGTCGATTGCATGATCGCCTGCGACGAGTGCGGCGACGTACTTCGTCAGCGTCGTTTTGCCCGAGCCGGGATCGCCGAGTACCACCATGCGTGGTGCCGTGGCTTCAGGCTTGTCCGCATCGGGCCAGATGAGCAGCCGCCCGAGCATCTCCGCGGTCGACAACCCGGGCTGCTTATCGCCCATCGTTGGAACGCGTAGCTGAAGCGGCACGAACAGCTCGCCGATCGCCACGTCGCGCCGCTTCGACCGGTCCGCCATACCGATGAACCGCGCCCGCCCATAAACGTCGGCCACAGCGCGCCGATACCGCTCGACAAGCGTCCGCCGCCGCGCCACGCGCGTATCCGCGGATGCTTCGTCATCGCCAGGCGCATTGTCACCCTCCGAACGAAGCTCCGCCGGCAGCGGAAACGTCCACACGCCTGCGGGCGCCTTCGCATACGCGAGCGTGTCCGCCGCCCAAAATCCCTTCGGGCTCGCCGCAAACAGCCGAACATGTCCCTCGCTCGCACCAAGATCGAACTCCCCGAGCGTGTACCCCCGCCGCTGATCGTTGGGACCCTCGTAGACCGCGCCCGCGCCGAGCATCAGCAGCTCCCCGTCGGGATCCACCGACGTCGTCGACGAGGCGTCGTGGAGATGGCCGTGCAGCAGGGCGTGGACGCCGTCGGGGCGGGTGAGTCGGTGGCGCACCTCGGAGGCGTCCTGATCGCGCAGGTACGTCAGCGGATGATGCACGAGCGCGAGCTTCACGTGCGCGTCAGCGACCTGATCGAGCGCCTCCTCGACCTGATAACCGCCGACGAGCAGGTTGCCCTTCTCGTCGCTGCCACCGCCAGCCCACGCCGTGTTGAGCTGCAGCACGCCGATGCGCAGGCGCGCGTCGGCGGCAGTGTCGTCGTCGCCCAGTTCGACGACGTCGGCGCGCCACGGACGCGTCGGGTCGGTGCGGCGGGCGGCGCCGAGGAGGCGTTCGGTGAAGTCGTAGTAGGCGTCGAGCCGGCGGCCGAGCGGTGCCATGAGGTCGTCGTCGCGCAGCAGCTCCTCGATGGCGTCCTGGGTCTCGAGCGAGGCGAGGATGCTGCCGTCGAAGCGCTTGATCCGCGTTCGGTCGACGTCGTGGTTGCCCGGCACGAGGAACCAGCGCCCGCTCGTCTTCGGATCGTGCCCGACCGCCTCCCCGATCCGCTTGAAGAGCATCGCCGCCTGGTCGTATTCGTCGCGCTTGCCGCTGAACGCGATGTCGCCCGTCACGCACACGATGTCGGGCGCGATGTTCTCCTTCTCGCGCAGCGTGGCGAGATGATCGACCAGCCCGGTCAGCATCTTGCGCCGCTCCCAGCCGCTCTCGCTGCGCAGATGGAGATCCGACAGATGCAGCCAGCGAACGACGCGCGGTCCTTCTTTCGCCATCGTCGTCATCCTCGATCAGGGCCCCAGATCCGGCGGCGACTCGGGCAAACCCTTGCCGTCGAGCCCGTCGCCGAGTCCGAGATCGGCCCAGAGGTCGTAGACGAGCCAGTCTTCGCGCTCGGGATCGTCGAGTCCTTCGCGGAGGGCGGCTTCGAGGGCGGCGCGGTGTTCGGGGTCGTCCTTCTTGTGGAGGAGATGGCAGCAG
>JBCCOR010000510.1:0-4058 GCA_039025295.1 Acidobacteriota bacterium | reverse complement strand
CGCAGCGAGGTTTCGTCGGCGTCGAGCACCGGCGCGGCGGCGTCGGGATCGTCGCCGGCCTCGCGCACGCGCGCGAGCGCGGCCAGGCTGATCGCGAGCAGCTGGCCGAGCGGCACCACGTCGCGGCCGTCGAGCTCGCCGCCGCGGGCGAGCGCGTCGAGGGCCGGCTGAAACGGGATCTCGACGGAATCGACCAGGCCGCCGCCGGTGGCGAGCAGACGCGCGACCTCCTCGTGCCGCCGCCGCCGCGCGCGCAGCGCGTCGAGGTCGTCGAGCGGACGCAGTCGACGCAGCGCGTCGACGCCGAGGTCGGTGGCGGCGTGGTAGGCGTAGAGCGCCAGCGCGCTGTCGAATTCGAGCGCGGCGGCGCTGGCCGTTGAGAGTCGGTCGTCGTCCATGCTTTCAGTCCCAAAGGAAAAGCGGGCGCTGTCGCTGTGGCGACGGGCACCCGCTTGTTTCGCGTCTGCGCACGCGATGGCTGTCGACGAGCCGGTCAGGCGAGACCGGCTTTGCGCTCTTCGGCGAGCTTGCGCGCAATCTTCTTTTTGGCCTGAAGATTTTTACGCTTGCGCTTCACGGAAGGCTTTTCGAAGTGCTGGCGCTTCTTGAGTTCGGTGAGGACGCCCGACTTTTCACACTTCCGCTTGAAGCGGCGCAGCGCGTTCTCGAAGCTTTCCTCATCGCGCACGTGCACGATCGGCATGGATGCAATCACCACCTTGTGTTTGAGTTTGGGGGACGCCGGTCACGGTGCTTTTGCGCAGCCGACCATGATGAGGCGTGAACGCCAATAATCTCGCACTTCGGGGTGGTGGTCAAGGCCCATCGGCCTGGCAGGTCGGGCCTGTCCAGGCGATGGGGCGGGGCGCGTCAGGCGCTGTCGCCGCTGGCCGACGGCGGCTTCACCGCGTCGAACTTGATGTCGTACACCTGCCACTCGCCGTTGCCTTTCTTGGTCTCGTTGAAGAAGACGCCGGCCGCGCCGCCGTCCTCCTTGCGGTAGAACCAGGCGACGACGGCGCCGTCGTCGTATTCCTTGACGTTGCGCAGGTTGACCTGGCCGAGCGTGGCGCGGATCTCGTCCTGCGTCATCTTCTTCTCGACCGCGGCGAAGCGCTCTTCCGTCATGTACTGGTTGGCCTCGGCTTCGGCGAGCGCGGTCTGGAGCGCCTCGTTGTCGGGATCGAGCGTCAGCGATTGGCTGTAAATGTCGATCGCGCGCTGGTAGTCGCCGCCCTTCTCGATGTACTCGCGGGCGACTTGGATGTCCTCGGTGCTCTTGATGCGGATCGCGCCCGCCTGCTCCGGCGTCAGCGGCTCGCCCTCGTACATCTCCTGCGTCGACAGGAACTCGCCGATCTGGGTGCTGAGCGCCGCGGCGTCGTTCTCCACTTCCTGGCCGAGCGCGGCGATGCGCGCTTCGATCGCTTCCGCCGTCATCGGCGCTTCGGCCGCGGCGTCGCCTTCGGTCGTCGCCTCGCCCTCGCCGCTCGGCGCCGCTTCATCGCCGGCTGCGGGCGCGGTCGCGAGCTGGGCGCGGAGATCGGTGATCTCGGTGCGCTTGGCCGCCAGCGCGGTGGCCGCGTCTTCGAGCGCCTGATACGCGGCGACGTTTGCCGCGGCCGCCTGTTCCTCGATGCTGGCTTTGCCGCCGCACGCGACGAGCAGCAGCGTCAGCAGGGCCGCTGCGCCGGTGAGCGCCGGGTGCCGCAGGCGAATTCGGAATGACGAAACATGTCGTTGCAGCATGGTCAGCTGTCTCCTCATGGACGGTTCGCGATTGAATAACGAACGGTACCATGGGGTCTGGACCGTCTCAAGCCGCGTGCCAACCGGCACAGAGCACGGACTTTTGTCGCGTATTCGCCTGTGCAAGAATAGCCGCCTGATCGCCAACGAATGGTTCGACGTCCGGGTGGACGACACCCACTGACGAGGAGTGAGCAGATGTCGCAGTCGGAAGCAGAACAGCAAGACGCGGTGGCCCAGGCTGCCGCCGAGCTCCGGACGGAGCTCGAGCGCCATATCCGTGAAAGCCAGGCGAGCTTGGCGCAAGGACTGGCGCTGCTCAGCGGCGATGACGCCGCGGACGACGCTCCGCCCGCGATCGACGCCCTGATCGCCGCCGCGGTGACGATCGAGGTGGCCGATACCCAGGTCGAAGCGCTCGACGCGCTGCTCGACGGTGCGCTGCGCTTCGGCGATCGCAGCGCGTTTCTGCTGCTGCATGCCGACGATCTGCGCGGCCATGCGACGCGCGGCTTCGGCGATGTCGACGCGGACGCCCTGCGCGTCGCCCGCGAGCCCGGCACCGTGTGGGGGCGCCTGAACGCCCTGCGCGGTGCGGCGATGCTCGACGTGCCCAGCGCGGCACAGATCACCGGGCCGCTGGGCGGCACAGAGGCCGCCGAGGCGATCCTGATTCCGTTCGCGCTGCACGCGTCGCTGGTCGGTGTGCTCTACGTCGACCACGTCGGCGCCCGTGCCGCCCAGCGGTTCTCGATGCCGGCGCTGAAGATGCTGGCCCACACCGCCGCGCGCGCGATCGAGACCCTGGAAACGCGCAGCGCGCAGCCGTCGCCGATTCTCGGGCCGCCGCCGATGCGACTGGCCCAGATGCGCCCGGCCGACGCGCCGCCGCCGCCGGTCGGCGAGCATCTCGAAGCCGCTGAGGCCGACGTCGACGTGCCGGCTGTCGACCCGATGGCCGACGCGGCCGCGCCGCCGATCGAGCCCGCGCCGCCGATCGAGCCCGCTACGCCGGTGGCTGAGACGGCACCCGCGCCCGACGAGTCGACGACGGCGGCCGACGATGACGGTGCCGGCCTGGGCGGTCTGGTCGCCAAGGCCGCCGGAGCGGCCGCCGCGGGCGCGCTCGCGATCGGCGCGGCGGTCGGCTTGGCGCATGCGTCCGATGACGAATCCGAAACCGCCGAAGCCGGCGCCGTCGAGGGCGTGGTCGATCCGGTGATGACGGCGTCACCCGCCGAGACTCTCTTCGAGCCCGCGGCCGATCCAGATCCCGAGCCTGCGGCCGATCCAGATCCCGAGCCCGCGGCCGATCCCGAGCCGATCGTCGAACCGGTGGCCGAAGCGGCGCCGGTGGTCGATCCGATCTTCGAGCCGGCACCGATCGCCGAGCCGGAGCCCGCGGTCGATCCTGAGCCGGTGCTCGAGGCCGAGCCGATCGTTGCGCCGGTGGTCGAACCGGAACCGGAATCAGCGCCGGCGGACATGGCTGATTTCACACCGGCGCCGGCGGTCGCGGTCGAACCCGAGCCCGTGTTCGTGCCCGAGCCCGAACCCGCGCTGTCCGAGCTGGAGCCTGAACCTGAGCCCGAGCCGGCCATCGCGCCGGCGCCGGCTGCGCCCCTATTCGAGCTCGCGCCGGAGCCGGAGCTCGAGCCGGATCCGGAGCCCATTCCGGCCGTGGTCGACGTCGAGCCGGCGGCGTCCGAAGACGTGCCGGCTACGGTGGCGCCCGAGCCCGCTGAAGAGGCCGACGACATTTGGGTGCTCGACGACGATGACGACGACACGGCGCCAGGCGTTCAGTCGGTCGCGTTCGAGCCCGAGCTGGAGCCCGAACCCGAGCCGGTCGCGCTGGAGCCGGCTGTGCCTACACCCGTCGCGCCCACGCCCGTCGAGCCCACGCCCGTCGAGCCCACGCCCGTCGCGCTGGCCGACGCCGCGATCGGCCAGCAGACTGTGCGTCTCGATCTCGACGCGCTGCGCGCGCAGATGGGCACCGCAGCGCCGCCGTCTGCCGCTGAATCCAACATTTCTGCGGCGACCACGCCTTTCGAGCTCGATCGCGATCCCGTGCCGGCGGCCGCGCCGCCGGAGGCGACCGGTGTTGCGCCGGAGACGCCGATGTTCGAGCTCGATCGCGGTCCGGCGTCGACCCCGGCGCCCGCGCCCACCTTCGAACTCGATCCCGAACCCGAGCCGGCGCCGACGCCCGCGCCCGGCTCGGTGACCACCGTTCAGCCCGATCTGCTCGATGAGCCGACGCTGATCACCACGGCGCCCATGCGTCGCGCGCCGTCGCCCGCGAT
>JBCCOR010000509.1:0-4058 GCA_039025295.1 Acidobacteriota bacterium | reverse complement strand
GTCGTCGGGCGCGTCGAGCAGCTTGGCGATGCCGAAGTCGAGCAGCTTGGGCGTGCCGTCTTCCTCGACCAGGATATTCGCCGGTTTGAGATCGAGATGCACGATCAGGTTGCGATGCGCGTGGGCGACCGCGTCGCAGATCTTGAGCGCGAGCGTGTAGCGCGCCGCGAAGTCGATGCGCTGCTGCGCGCAGTGCTGGGTCAGCGGCCTGCCCTCGACGTATTCCATGACGAAATACGGCCGGCCGTCGTCGGTCGTGCCGCCGTCGAGCAGACGGGCGATGTGGGGATGGGCGAGGCGCGCGAGGATCCGGCGCTCGTGGCGGAAGCGCACGAGGATGTCCTCGGTGTCCATGCCGCGCCGGATCAGCTTGATCGCCACCCGCTGATCGAAGTCGCCGCTGCGCTCGCCGAGGTACACGGTGCCCATGCCGCCCCGGCCGATGCGGCGCAGCAGCCGGAAGGGGCCGATGTGCGTGCGCCCGCTGGCGGCGGCGACGCGCGGATCGACGTCGTCGAGCAGGGCGCCGGTGATGAAGGCTTCGTCGTCGGCGTCGCGGTCGGCGGCGAGCAGCGCCTCGACTTCGTCGCGCAGCGCGCGGTCGTCGCCGGTCAGGCTGCGTACGAGCGCATCGCGGGTCGCGCGCGGTGCCTCGAGCGCGCGCGCGAAGATGGTCTTGGCCTGGTGATGACGCGCGCGGGCGGCCGTGCCGGGCGCTGCAGATGTCGGTGGCATCACGGCAGATGGGTGAACGTGAATCCTCGGACACGGCGGTGCTGCGCGAAAAAAATGCGTCGCGTCGTGAAATCGCGCCGCCGTGACCGACCATTCAATCACAGGGCGGGAACACGACACGCACCCGCTGCCTGTGGGGCTGCGCAGCCGCGTGATCATGCGCGTCATTCACCATCTGCTGAACCATCTTGGGAGATACATCATGGAATGGGCAACGAACCTGAAACTTGAAAGTCGTGATATCGATTATCCGCATACAGATCAAAATGAGCGCACGATGCCGCGACGCTTCGCGGCGGCGATCGGCTGGATCGCGCTGCTGGCTGCGCTGATCGCGCTGCCGTCCGCTGGCGCGGCGCCGGGCGCCGAGCCGTGCGCGGTCGACGGTGTGGCGCACGCCGCATCGCTGGCGCTGGCGGTCGACGACACGACGCCGCTGACGTTCGACGCCGCATCGATGCGCACGCTGCGGCTCGATGCACCGGGCGTCGGCGCGCTGCTGGTCGAGGTGATCGCGCAGGATCCGCTCGCGCGCCAGCCGCGGCTGGTCGATCTGGGCGCGCACTGCCGGCGCGTGGAGAGCGACGGGGGCGAATCAGGACCGTGGCTGGTGACGTGGAGCGACGGCCGGCCGCGCTACGTCGGCGTGCGCGGCGGCGCGGGTGTCTACGACGTGCGCGTGCGCTTCGCGCCGCTCGGTGCGTCGCAGTTGCTGCACGCGTCGGATCTCTTCGCGCTCGCCGATTTCGCCGCGCCCAGCGCCGGCTTTCTCGACGGCAACGGCGGCGGCTCGGGTGAGAACGGCGGTGATCCGCCGGGCGGTGGCGGTGGCACGGGCGGTCTGCGCTACGTGCCCGAGCCGAGCCTGATCGCCACGGCGCCTCGGGTGCTGGGCGTTGCCGCCAACGGCGAGCGCGACCGCGCCCCGCAGCTGACCGCGCTCTACGCCGGCGACGTGACGCCGCCGGGGCACGTGGCGGTGGCCGACGCGGTCTATCTCTTCGACCTGTGCACCGCCGATGCGCGCGACGACCACGGCGACACCTTCGCCTGCGCTTCGACCCTGATGCCCGGCGCGCTGCACGGCGCCACCCTGGGCCACGCGGCGAACGCGCGCAGCGGCGGCGGGGAGGCGGATCGCGATCTTTATACCTTCGTGCTGCCCACCGCCTCGCGCCTGACCGCCCGCAGCTTCGGCGGACTCGATCTGCGCGGCACGCTCTACGACGCCGCCGCCCAGCCGCTGCTCTTCGACGACGACGGCGGGCACGATCACAACCTGCGCCTCTCGGCGGTGCTGCCGGCAGGGCGCTACTTCCTACGCATCGACAGCGTGCGCAGCGCCGAAGGCAGCTACGCGCTGCTGCTCGACGCGCGCCTGCCCTAGATCGTTGCGATCGATCGACGTTTCGCACGCCTGACATCCACCGCGCGGTTCGTTCGCGAGCCGCGCGGTGGATGTCAGGTTGTTGATCCTTTCGACGGTCTTCCTTCGCGTTTGTGAATAGAGGGATCGCTATGCATGGTCCGCGCATCCGAAAGAATCCGCTGATGGGAGGATGACATGAAGGCAGTGGGTACGATGAACAAGACGCTGTTCCAGCGCGCGAAGCAGGTGTTGACTGAGGTTTTCGAGCAGCGTCCCGACGCGCGCTCGGCGTATGTGGCGCGGGTGTGTCACGATGACCCTGCGCTGCACGCCGAGGTGTGCGCGCTGCTCGACGCCGAGCGGGCGTCGGAGCACTTCATCGAGACGCCGCTGTTCGGCCACTTGCGGGCGTCGCTACCGACATCGACCTGAAACGATCTCCATCCCATCATGGACGCCCCCGCCGATCTCCCCGCTTCATCCGCATCAGACGCGCTGGCGCCGGCGATCACCGAGGTGCTGCATGCGTGGGAGATGGGCGACGAGGCTGCGCTCGGGCAGCTGATGGTGCTGGTCTGCGACGATCTGCGCCGCATGGCGCGCCAGCAGATGCAGCGCGAGCACGCGGGGCACACCCTGCAGCCGACCGCCTTGGTCAACGAAGTCTTCCTGCGTTTCCACGATCGGCGGCGGGTGCAATGGGACGGCCGCGAGCATTTCTTCGGCTACGCGGCGCAAACGATGCGCCGGGTGCTGATCGACCATGCCCGCGGGCGCAACGCCAGCAAGCGCGGCGACGGCCAGCGGCCCCTGGCGCTCGACGAAGCGCTGCACGTCGCCGCGGCGCAGAACGTCGATCTCGAGGCGCTGGGTGAGGCGCTCGACAGCCTCGACGATCTCGATCCGCGTCAGGCGCGCATCGTCGAGCTGCGCTTCTTCGTCGGCTTGACCCACGAAGAGATCGCGGCCGCGCTCGAGATCTCGATCGCCACCGTCAAGCGCGAGTGGCGCATGGCCAAAGCCTGGCTCTACCGCGCGCTGCGCGACTGAGGCGTCCGCCGACCCCGCGCGAGGAGTGCGAGGAGCGCCAGGCCGAGCAGGCCGAGCGCGCTGCCGACGGCGGCGAGCGCGGCCGGCCGGCGATCGATCCACAGCTGCACGCGGTGCGATCCGGCGGGCACGGACACGCCGATGCGGTGGAAGTCGGCGACCTGCACTGTTGCCGGCGCGCCGTCGACCGCGGCGCGGTAGAGCCCGAGATGCGCGCGCTGGACGACCAGCAGCCCGTCGTGCGCGGCGTCGGTGTCGACGGTCAGCGCGTGCGGCGTCGCGCGCACGATCTGCGCGGTGCCCGGCGGCCGAGCGGCCGCGTCGGCCGGGACGACGACGGCCGGATTGCCCTCGATCACCGCCGTGCGCCGCGGATCGAACGTCGGACTCGCCAGCAGCGCCAGGGTTGCGTTGAGGTCGGGCGCGCGGCGCACGTCGGTCACCAGACGCACCTCGTCGATCGGACGCAGCAGCTCCAGCGCGTAGAGCGGTCGCCAGCGCGGAACGCCGTCGGCGCCCGGCTGGCCCGCGGGCAGATGCAGCCGCTGGCGCGCCGCGCCGGGATCGTCGCCCGACATGCCGCCGAGCCGCAGCGGGCGGTGCACGAGCACGGCGCGCACCCCCGACGCGGCCAAGATCCGCAGCCGCTGCGGGTCGTCGAGGGTGCGCAGCGCCTGCGCGAGGGCGACGCCGAGATAGCTGTCGAGTCCCTCGGGGGTCGGCGCGAAGGCGTAGCGCAGATCGTGCCGCACGCCGCTGAAGGCGTAGAGCTGCGCGGCGCGTTCGCGCATCAGCCAGCCCAGGTCGCCGCGCGGCGGCAGCGGCGGGGGCGAGGCGCCGAAGAGTGCGTGATCGCCGTCGTGGCCGATGCGAGCGCCGGCGGCGGCGCCGATCGCCGCGGGCG
>JBCCOR010000508.1:0-4064 GCA_039025295.1 Acidobacteriota bacterium | reverse complement strand
TTCCCCTGGTGCCCTCCCGCCCGCCCCCACCGCGCCGCCGCCCGGCGCCGGGGGGGTGGGGGGGGCGCCGCGACGCGCTCTCCCCGGGGCTGCGCTGGCGCGTGCGCAGCTGTGCGCAGCGCCTCAGCCGCAGGTGATCGTGTACGAGGTCGTCGCGGTGAGGGTCTCGCCGTACGAGTCGGACGTCACCGTCACCGTCACCGTCTGCGACTCACCGGCGCTCTTGCAGTCGGTCATCGCGTAGAACGCCGTCGGAAACGACGCGCCGCCGTCGATGCTGGCCATCCTGTTGATGTTGGTCAAGAGCGACCAGTCGCCGGAGATCGTGGCCGTCGCCGTGATGTTCTGCGCCGGCGCGCCGCCCGTGTTGTGGACGGTGATCCACGGCCCGACCGGCACCGGATCGAACAGGCTCGTGTTCACCGTCACGTTCGACGCGCTGAGCGAGAGGCTCGGCGGATCAACCTTCTGGAAGTTCTCCTCGGTCGCCAGCGCGTACGACTGCGACGACAGGCCGCTGTCGAGCGAACCGTAGAGATCGACTTTGATCACCATGTCGCCGTTGGCGCTGACCGCGACCTGCTCGACGTTGTCGATCCGCGACGTGCTGCTGTCGATCGGCACGCCGCTGGTGGCGCTGTAGACGTAGAGATCGAGATCGGTCAGATCGAGAATGTTGGTCGGCGTGCTGGTGCCGTTGTAGGTCGAATGCCGATGCCACGTGACGGTCGCCTTCTCGTGCGCGTACATCGTGCCGCGGTAGAGCTTGTAGCGGTTGCTGCCGTCGTCGACCGCGTCGACGAAGACGTCGGTGCCGTTGAGCCACGCCTTGCCGAGATCGAGATAGCCCCAGCCGTAGTCCTTGTTCCACTCGCTGCCGTTGACCTCGCCGCCGTCGTTCCAGGCGTCGGCGGTGTTGATCAGCACCGCCTTGGTCGCCTTCGGGTCGTCGTTGCCGCGCAGATCGGTCACCAGGATCGCACCGCCGGTGACGTGCGGCGCCGCCGCGCTGGTGCCGCCGATGTTGGTCCAGTTGTCGCCGCTCGCGTAGTTCTTGCGCGCCGACTTGGTGTTGTGCCCTGGCGCCGCGAGATCGGGCTTCTTGCGACCGTGGAGCGTCGGACCGCGGCTGCTCGTCGAGCGCAGGCTGTGGTTGCCGCGCGACTTGGAGTTCTTGTCGTCGACGTTCGCCACCGAGATCAGGTTGTAGGCCGAAGCCGGTATCGAGATGGTGGTCGTACCGTCGCCGTTGTTGCCGGCCGACTTGCCGACGAACACGCGGTGATCGTCGATCAGGGCGTCGAAGAATTTGTCCATCGACGCGTAGTCGCTGCCGTTGGCCGTGCCGTAGCCGCAGCTCAGGTTGATCGCCTCCGGATCGTCCTGACGCGCGCCGACCATCCAATCGGCGTGGTGGTATATGTTGCCGTTTTGGCAGTCGCCGACCAGCACGTTGTCCAGGCTGTAGGCCATGCCGCGGTAGTCGGAATGATCGCTGTAGATGATGCCCGCGACGCCCGTGCCGTGGCCGTCGGTGTCGGTCGTGCCATGGGTCGACTCGTAGGTGACGTGGTCGAGCTTGGGATGCCCCTGCTCGATGCCCGTGTCGAGGATGCCGACGTCCCACACGCCGCCGTCGATGTTGTTGTCCCAGAAGCCGCCGTTGAGGCCGAGGCTGTTGTCCTGCTTGTCGAGATCGAGCTGGCCGAACGGCACGGCGCTGATGCCCGCGATTTCGGGCAGCTCGGCCAGCCGGGCGATCTGACGCGCCGAGAGGGTGACCTGGGTCGCGTTCTGGCTGACGATCACCGCCTTGACCGTGCCGCCCAGGCCGTCGACCTGCGCCGCGAGCTGGCGCTGATCCGCGGCGATCGCCCGCTCGGTCTGGCGCCGCACCTCGGTCTGCATCGCCGCCTTCAGGTCGTCGATCGCCAGCTTGCGCGCCTCGACGAACTGCTGCTGCTCAGCGGTTAGCCGCAGATAGCCGCGCTGCGCGAAGTCGATGTAGTTTGCCTCTTCCTCGGGCGAGAGCGACATCGGGAGTCGCAGCCGGTTGTGCACCGCGCGCACCTCGGCGCCCATCGTCTCGAGCTCGTCCGCATAGATCGCCTGCACCTGCCGCGCGATCGCGGTGCCCGGCCGGTTCTTCAGCCAGACGATGACGTCCATCGTTTCGTCGCCCGCGCGCGCGATCGCTTCCCGCAGTTCGGGCTCGATCGTCGGCGGCGGATTTTCCGCCTGGTAGCGCTTCAGGGACGCGGCGTCGTAGGTGACGCCGTCGCGGGTGTAGACGACCTTGTCTTCGGCGCCGCCGAGATGCTTGACGAAGCTGAAGACGTCGCCGTTGGGCGCCGTGTAGAGACCGCGCTCGGCCGAAGCGGATGCGCCGTCGGTTTTCTGGGCATGGGCGGCATCGGCGCCGGCGACCGTCAGGGCCAGCGATGCGACGAGGGCGGTGCTGCGCAGGATGCGGGAGGACAACATGGTGGGCTCCTTTCAGGCTGTCTGGGTGAAAAACCGTGCAATGTAAGCAATTGGTTTTCCCTAGAGCAAGCTCTGTGCCAGGCCTCAGCCACGCCGAGCGAAACGATTTATGAAGTGAATATTCAATATTAAAGTTATTCCACTGAAATACAAGGTGCATCTGATGCCGCGCGCCGAAATGCCAGGCTGGTGCCGATGCTGCACGCCACATGTCGCGGTCGAGACGAGATGACCGACATCCTGCAGCCGACATCTCGCCCCAGCGAAACGCAAAGCGCCCGCCGATCTCGGCGGGCGCTGCATGATTCGAGGCGATGCGCCGACGCGGCGCGGCGCCTCAGCCGCAGGTGATCGTGTACGACGTCGTCGCGGTGAAGGTCTCGCCGTAGGAATCGGACGTCACCGTCACCGTCTGCGACTCGCCGGCAGTCTTGCAGCGGGTCAGCGCGGTAAAGACCGCCGGATACGACGCGCCGCTGTCGATGCTGGGCATGCTGTTGGTGGTCGTGAGGAGCGTCCAGTCGCCGGAGATCGTCGCCGCGATGCTGTGCGCCGGCGCGCCGCCCGTGTTGGCGACCGTGATCCACGGGCCGACCGGCGTGGAACGAATGCGATCGTCGGAGCGCCAGCCGGTGTTCTTGTCGTCGACGTTGGCCACGGCAATCAGGTTGTAGCCGGTCGACGGATGGGTGAGGGTGGAAGTACCGCCGCCCTCGTTGCCCGCCGAGTTGACGAAGAGCACGCGGTGGTCGTCGACCAGGCCGTCGAAGAATTTGGCCCACCAGTTGTAGTCGTTGATGGCGACGCTGGTCGAACCGCAGCTCATGTTGATCACCTCGGGATCGTCCTGTCGCGCGCCGACCATCCAGTCGCCGTGGCTGATCATGCTGTTGATGCAGTCGCCGACCAGCACGTGATCGAGCGAGTAGGCCATGCCGCGGTAGGTGGAATGGTTGCTGTAGATGATGCCGGCGACCTTGGTGCCGTGGCCGTCACTGTCCCCCGTGCCGTGGGTCGACTCGTAGCCCACGCGGTCGAGGCTGGGGTGGTTCTGCTTCACGCCCGTGTCGAGAATACCGACGTCCCACGCGCCGCCGTCGATGTCTCGTCCCAGAAGCCGTCGTTGAGACCGAGGCTGCGGGAAGACGGGTGTAGGAAAACAGCATCGCCGGTTCCTCGTAAGGAAGAGACTGTGTGTACCCGCACGCGCCCCCGCGGATTCACCGCGGGGGCGCGTGCCTGACCAGCGCTTTCGCGCAGCGGCTCAGATGCAGTTGACGGTGCCGGTCGTCGAGGCCGTGAAGGTCTCGCCGTAGGCGTTCGAGATCACCGAAATCGCGATCGACTCCGACTGGCCCGCGCTGCCGCAGTTCGCGTGCACCATGATCGGCATGAGCATCGTCGACTCGCCCGGAATGGTCAGGAACGGAACCATCGGGATCGCGATCCAGCCGGTGGGCGGGATCGCCGTCATCAGGGTCGCGGTCGCGGGCGCCTCACCGTTGTTCGTCACCTCCACCAGCAGATGGGTCGGGAAGAAGCCGGGAAAGCTCGACGGTACCGACACGGCGGCGACGCTG
>JBCCOR010000507.1:0-4072 GCA_039025295.1 Acidobacteriota bacterium | reverse complement strand
GGCTGCCCGTCGGCGTCGAGCGGCTGCGACACGTGTTCATGGATCGGCTCGGTGAGCGCGTTTTCAAACGGATGCGCCTGGCGGTAGGCGCGGGTCAGCGCGGAGCCGGCCGGATTCGGCTGCACCCGCTCGGCGCGCTGCTGATGGAGCGCGGCGCGCTCCTCGTCGCCCAGGGCCCGATAGGCGCGCGCCAGGCTGTAGTGCGCACCGCGGTTCTCGGGATCGATCCGCAGCACGTGCTGCAGCTGCTCGGCGGCGGCGGCGTAGTCACCGAGCAGGAAGAGCAGCTGCGAGAGCGCGTTGCGCACGCTGCGATCGTGCGGATACTGCTCGAGCGCCCGATGGAAGTAAGTCGCGGCGGTCTCGTTGTCGCCGGCGGCGCGCGCCACCGAGCCGAGCAGGAAGATGGTGCGCGCCAGGTCGGGATCAATCTTCTCGGCGCGCTGCAGCATCTCGCGCGCGGTGTCGAGATCGCCCTCGACCATCGACGTCCGGCCGATGTTGACCCAGCCGTCGACGTTCTCCGGATCGATTTCGGTCGTGCGCTCGAAGGCGATGCGCGCCGTCCGGCGATCGCGGTTGAAGTACATGCCGATGCCGTAGTCGTTCCAGCGCTCCCAATCCTCAGCGCGCAGCACCTTCGGCGGCTCCGGATGCGGCGCCGTCGGATCGCGCACGCCGAGCGTGACGACGTCCTCCGCCAGGGTCACGATCGGCACGACCGCCGGCGCGTCCTCGGCGCCTTCGCGCACCCAGCTGTGGAAGGTGTGGCCCTGCTCGCGGTACTGCAGGCGCGCGGTGACCGTCACCATCTGGCCGTCGTAGTCGCTCGGCAACGCGATGCGATAGCGCGCCATGCGCGAGGTGTTGGGCAGCAGCACGCGCACGTAGACGCGGCCGCGCCGGCGCCAGTCGTCGCGGTGCTCGATCGCCTCGGCGTCGCCGTCGATCGTGCGCATGCGCAGGAAGTAGGCCCCGGGATCGACCGGGCCGTCGGCGTCCGTCGCGCCCGACCAGAACAGCGTGCGGCCGCGATCGTCGACCGCGGTCAGCTCGACCCAGGCGTCGACGACGTCCATCTTGCCGCCCGGGAAGTAGTGGCCGATCTCGCGCGAGCGAATGACGACGTCGAGGCGGGCGTCCTCGCCCGGCGCGAGCACGGCCGGCATCGCGTCGAGCGGCGCGTAGAGCGTGTTGAGCGGCTCGGCGCCCGGCGCGGCGTGGAGATCGGTGAGAGCAAACACGTCGATCGTCAGGCCGCGCTGCAGCGACGCGACGACCGCATCCATCTGCGCCTGGCTGCCGCTGAGCGCGGCGACACCGACGTTCGACGCGGCGAAGCGATGCGAGGCGACGTGGCTGCGTCCGCTCGGCTCGCCCGGCGCCTCGACCGACGGCATGTGGCAGTCGTTGCAGGTCATCGGACGCTCCGGGTAGTAGGCGGAGCGGGCGCCGAAGCCCGAGATGCTGCTCGCCTGCCAGGCGTCGTAGTCGTTCATCGTCGACAGCCACTGGTAGTCGTTGACCGGCTCGTCGAGATGGCCTTTGTGGCAGCTGGTGCAGAACAGCGGCGAGGCCGCGTCGTCGACGTGCAGCGGCTTGAGGTACGCGCGCTTGTGCGGCCCCGGATCGAGGCGCACGACCAGATCGTGGAGCATGCGCTTGAGGCCGCGATCGGCGACCGTCCATTCGTGCATGTTCGGCAGGGCGATTTCGTAATGGCCGCTGCCCATCCGGCTGGGCACGTCGGCGATCGCGTGGCAGGCGGTGCAGCTGACGCCGGCGTCCGCTTCCGGCCGCTCGGCGAGCGTCGCCACCGGCGCTTCGTCGATCGCGCCGGTCAGCAGCAGCGCCGGATCGTGGCAGGCGGCGCAGGCGCGCAGGCGCAGATTGGGCTCGCCCTCGGCGATCTCCCCCGCCGCCACCATGTCGGCCTCGAAGCGCGCCGCTGTTTGGCGGTACCACGGATTGTTCAGGCTGGAGTAACGATGCGGCGAATCGCGCCACTGGTCGGCGATGTCGACATGGCAGCGCGCACAGGCTTCGATCTCGGCGAGCGCGCCCTGCGGCAGCCGTTCGCCGTCGGCGGTGCGGGTCGGCGCTGGGAAGAACGGACCGTCGGCGCCGCCCTGGGCCATGTCGGCCATCGTCGCCGGCATCGCCTGGCTGGCAAAGTCGGCTGGGATCGTCATCTCCGCCGCCGCCGGGCCGAAGAAGCGCATGCCGAGCAGCGTGGCGACGATCGCGATCGCCGCCAGCACGAGCACCGACGCCGCCCGACCGATCGGCGTGGCGCGATGCGCCCAGGTCGCCAGAGCCAGGGCGAGCGCGGCAAACGCGGCGTAGAGCAGCGGCAGCAGGGGCGCGGTCGCGGCGTGCCCGAGCACGAGATAGGTGATGCCGCAGAGCGCGGCCAGGACGAGCGGCAGAACGGCGCGGCGGGCCGGATCGCCCGGGCGCCGCGCAAGCCACACCGCGAAGCTGAGCGCGAGCGCGAGCGCCAGCAGCGGCTGCAGCAGCAGCACGAGCGGGTAGAGCGGCGACGGCAGCGCGTCGCCGGCGACGACCAGCACGCTGTCGATCAGCCAGAGCAGCGCGAGTGCCAGCAGCGGCCAGGGCGTGGAACGGGCGGATGAATCTCGGTCGGGTGCAGCCATGAACGTCCTCAGCGAAACCGATTGGATCGCGCTGAACCGGCGACCGACCTGCCGGCCCGAATCGGAGTCGGGCGCAGCGGCGGAGCCCAGCGCATGTGTTGCCTCGGCAAACCCCAATCGGTGCCTGCCACGCGCGTCAGTGGGCAAGAAACATCAAAGCAAAGCTGATCGCCATCGAATGCCAATTGGGCTGCGATCGCGGTCATTCGATCGACCTATACGAAGGTTGGTCAAACAACGTTGCAATCTCCGCCCGAAAAGATAGCCATCAGGGAAATCGTCTTCATACTCGCAGGCATGCCGCAGCCTGTCAATATGAAGAAAACCTTTACGACGGCCCGGCTCGGTCTCCCAAGCTTCTTTTTTTCAATCGATTAGACGAATCAACCTGCGCGCGCCCGCGGGCCGGAGCGACCCTTGGAACGCGGGCTATTTTGGACAATTTCAGTACGCTTTCCAGGACGACCGATCACCGCTTTCGCGACCACCGCTTTCATTCGGGGAAATAACCTCCACGCCGCAGATACGCGCGCACCCGCTCGGCCGCGGCCTCGGGCGTGCACGCGCCCGCGTCGACCACGATCTCGGCGTCGCGCGGCGGCTCGTAGGGATCGGACACGCCCGTGAAGCGCGCGATCGCGCCCGCGCGCGCCTGCCGGTACAGGCCCTTGGGATCGCGCGTCTCGCACACGGCCAGCGGCGTGGCGACGTGCACCAGCGCAAAGCCGCCGACCGCTTCGATCATCTGCCGCACCGCGCGCCGGGCGGCGTCGTAGGGCGCGATCGGCGCGCACAGCGCGATGCCGCCCGCGCGCACGATCTCCGCTGCGACGAAGCCGATCCGGCGCACGTTGAGATCGCGATGGGCGGCCGAGAAGCCGAGCTCCGACGACAGCATGCGGCGCACCGCGTCGCCGTCGAGCAGATGGATCGAGCGCGGATCGTCGTCGGCCTCGAGCTGCGCCTTCAGCGCGCGCGCGAGGGTCGACTTGCCGGCGCCGGAGAGGCCGGTCAGCAGCACGGCGAAGCCGCGCGCGTGGCGCGGCGGGAAGCGACGGCGCAGCACCGCCGCCACCTCCGGCGGCGTGAACCACGGCGGGATCGGCGCGCCGTCGGCGAGCCGCTGGCGCAGCGCGCGGCCCGAGAGCGCATGCACGCGCGCGCCGGCCGGCGCGGCGTCGCGCGGCTGGAAGCCGCCGCGAATGCGCGCCGCCGCACCTGCGCGGTCGGCCGCCGGCGCGTCCGGGCCGTCGATGGTCTCGACGTAGGCCATGTGCGGCAGCGCGACCGGCGTCACGCCGATCTCGTCGGCGTGACGCATCAGCAGCTGCTGCGCGGCGTCGGTGGGATAGAACGGCGTGCCATCGGGCCGCGGCGGCGGCGACGCGTGGTCGCGCCCGATGATCAGATGGCTG
>JBCCOR010000506.1:0-4080 GCA_039025295.1 Acidobacteriota bacterium | reverse complement strand
CCACCCGCGTGGAGATCATTAAGCGGCGCGATGCGTTCGAGACCGACCGCGAGGCCTTTGCCGCGGCGTACAAAAAGGACGGCGACAAGCACCGCCGTCGCATCGTGGCGGCCCGCAAAGCCCTCCCGGCCGTCACCGTGTCGGACGAGGTGCTGGGGCTCATTGCAGCCCTTGGCCTCAAGCTCGGCACCGACGGTGCGCGGGGCGAGCTCACCCTCATGCGCACCGCCCGCGCCCTTGCCGCCTTTAACGGCCGCATGACGGTGCTGCCGGACGATGTGGTGGCGGCCGCGCCCTTCGCGCTCACCCATCGCCTGCGCCGGGACCCGCTGGACGAGGCGGGCTCTGCGGTGACGTAGGCGCCTTCCTCGGCGATGATCAGCGTGCGCTCGAACTGGCCGGTGTTCATCGCGTTGATGCGGAAGTAGGTCGACAGCTCCATCGGGCAGCGCACACCCTTGGGCACGAAGACGAACGAGCCGTCGGAGAACACGGCCGAGTTGAGCGCGGCAAAGAAGTTGTCGCTCGCCGGTACGACCGTGCCGAGGTATTGGCGCACCAGCTCGGGATGCTCGCGGGCGGCCTCCGAGAACGAGCAGAAGACAACGCCCATCTCGGTCAGCTTGTCTTTGAAGGTGGTCGCCACCGACACGCTGTCGAAGACCGCGTCGACCGCCACGCCGGCGAGCATCTTCTGCTCGGCGAGCGGAATGCCGAGACGCTCGTAGGTGCGCAGCAGCTCGGGATCGACCTCGTCGAGGCTCTTCGGACCGTCTTTTTGGTCCTTGGGCGCGGCGTAGTAGGAGATCGCCTGGTAGTCGACCGGTTCATAGGTGACGTTGGGCCAGGTCGGCTCGTCCATCGCCTGCCAGGTGCGGAATGCCTTCAGGCGCCACGCGAGCAGCCATTCCGGCTCGTTCTTCTTGGCCGAGATCAGGCGGATCACGTCCTCGTCGAGGCCGGGCGGGATGATCTCCTGCTCGATGTCGGTGACGAAGCCGTGCTGGTATTCCTGGGCGGCGAGCCGTTCAATACTCTCGGTCGCGGTCGTGGGCATCATTCTCCTCGTTCGGCGCGCTCAGTGCGTGCCAGCGTTTGCGTAGCGTCCGTCGCCGATCTGGACGAGCGTGGGCGTGTTCGTGAGCGGGCTCGTCAATTCGGCGAGTGAAATGGCTTCCATGGCGCCGCGAACGGCGCTGTTGATGCGCTGCCAGTTGGCGCGCAGCCGACAGCTGGCTTCTTGGCTGCAGGTGCCGGGCGCGTCCTCGATGCACTCGGTGAACGCGATCGGGCCGTCGAGGGCCTCGATCATGTCCACGACGGTGATCTCCGCCGGCGGACGCGCCAGCATGTAGCCGCCCTTGACCCCGCGGTGCGAGATCAGCAGATCGGCGTGCACCAGCATCTTGAGGATTTTGCTGACGGTCGGCAGCGGAATCTGGGTGCGCTGAGAGAGTGCCCGCGCCGCCACGCGCTGGTCGGGTGCGTCGGCCAGGCAGGTCATGAGCACGATGCCGTAGTCGGCTTGTTTGGTCATCCGGATCATCGTGCCAATTCCATCCTCAGGGTCGGTCCAGCCGCCGCGGTGGGGCCGCGGCGCGTGGTTGCCATGGGTCGATGACCGTCGGCGTGTTGCTCGAACGAAGAGTGAAAGGTGACAGACGAACGCTGTCAGAAAGAGTTCGGACTCATATAGTCCTGATCGATAGCGTACCAGTCCGGGGGCCGTTGTCAAGGTAGAGTCCGACTTGTGACCAGCTTGGGGCGGTGGCGCTTTCCTGGGTTAATTCGACGCCGCCGGTGCAGTCGGATGCGACGACGTCCGACCGGCCTGGCGCAGCTGCGCGCGCGCCTCGGTGAGCGCGTCGGCGAGCCGCTGGCGACCGCGGGCGTCGAGCGGACGCTCGGCGAAGCGCTCGCGCAGATAGAGATCGATCACGGTCGCGATCGATGCCGAGGCGCCCGGGAAGCGCGCGCTCGCCCGGCGGCGCACCTGGCTGGGCACGAGCGCATCGTCGTCGGCGAAGCCGGCGTCGCCGAGCAGATGGCGCAGATGGCCGTAGGCGTCGCGCGCCGAGCGCGGCGGCTGCCGACGTCGCCAGAACCAGAAACCGACGCCGAGCGCCAGCAGCAGCGCGAGCGCACTGCCCCCGCCGGCGATCAGCTGGCGACCGCGCTGCGCCCAGTCGTCGCTCGATTCGGCCGAGGCCGCCGGGGCGGCGCCGTCGGGCGCGGGCAGGGCAGCTTCGTCGTCGCCGGTCAGGCGCTGCCACCATTCTTCGATCTGGGTCTTGAGGCGCTGGAAGATGCTCGCCTGATCGTCGGTGCCGTACGACAGCACGTAGCGGTCGTAGCGGAAGATCAGGTAGTCCCACAGCTGCGAGAAGAAGCGCAGGGCGCTGGCCGGCGCCGCGCCGGGTCGGCCGTCGGGCGGGGTCGGGTCGTAGATCTGCCAGCCGCGGTCGGGCGTCCAGGCCTCGACCCAGGCGTGGGCGTTGTCCTGGCGCACGATGTAGTAGCCCTCGAGCGGATTCCACTCGGCGCCGAGAAAGCCGGTGACCAGCCGCGCCGGGATGTCCTGGCTGCGCAGCATCAGCACCATCGCCGAGGCGAAGAGCTCGCAGTGGCCCGACTGATGCTCGAAGAGAAACGCATCGAGCGGCTCGCTGCCGCCGCGGCCGACGAAGTCGAGGGTGTAGTCGAAGGTGCTGATCAGGTAGCGCTCGAGCCGATCGATGCGCGTGCTGTCGTCGTCGCGGTCGCGCGGCACCGCGCCCGCGACGTTCGCGGGCGTGCCGCCGTCGATCGCCGCGTCGCCGTCGCCGTCGGCCGGCTCGTCGACCGCCGCGGGTGCGGCCTGGCCGCGCAGGAAGCTGCCGTCGACGAGCGAGGCGCGCGTCGGGCTGGCGCCGTCGCGCATGACCGCGTTGGCGAGCTCGGTCATGCGCGGGGTCAGCCCGCCCAGATCGCGGGCACCCGGCGGCGGCTCGGACGGATCGGCGCGCGGCCGTTCGATGAACACCGGCCGGTCGCCGAGCACCGCCTCGTAGCGCACGGTTTCGGCGGGTGCCATCGGCAGCGAGACGGCGCCGCCGGCGTCGCGCCAGAGGGTGGTCGACGCGGGCAGGCGCACGGCCACGGTCTCGACCGGCAGGGGCAGACTGCGCGCGCCGATCGGCTCGAGGAAGAGGATCGCGCGCTCGACCGCGCGCTCGGCGGCGCCGGGCACCAGCGGGCGATGGCGTCCGGCGGCGATCATGTGCTCGCTGTCGCCCTCGCGATGCCAGCTGCGGCTGTCGTAGCGGTCGTAGGTCGCGGCCTTGAAGCGGATATCGTCGCCGAGATCGCCGCGCTGGCCGCTCTCGTACTGCACGCGCATCGCCACCTGGCGGTTGCCGCGGATGGCGCTGGTCAGGTTGAGGTCGACCGAGTCGCTGAAGCCGGTGGTGCTGCCCGAGCCGCCGCCCTGGCCGAAGAGGAAGGGATCGCGCAGGCGCGGCATGGCGGCGAAGAGCGGCGCGCCGATCATCAGCACGATCAGCGTTGCGGCCGTCAGCCAGGCGCCGGTGCCGGGCAGCGCCGGCGGCGCGTCGTCCTCGCCGTCGGGACGGGTGGCGGCGAGCAGCCGCAGATGCGAGAGCTGCCCGAGCGCGCGGATCGCCATCGCGACGAAGACGACCAGGTAGAGCAGGATGGTGAGATGACTGCTGGTCGCCATCGCCGCCGCGAAGGTAAAGAAGAGCGCGATCAGCACGTGCCAGACGTCGCGCTCGCGGCGCAGCGAGAAGAGCTTGACCACGACCAGGAAGAGCAGCAGATGCAGCAGTGGATCGATCATCTCGCTGCGCGCGAGCCCGCGCCAGACGTCGAGGATCAACAGCGGGAAGTAGGCCAGGCCGAGCAGGTTGAGGGTGCGGTTCGACAGCCAGCGGTCGCTGCCCTGCTCGACCTTGCGCAGGAACGCGACGAGCAGCAGCAGATAGACGAAGAGCAGCGGCCATTCGAACGCCTGGTTGAACGGCAGCGGCAGCGGGGCGACCTGGGCGAGGCCGCCGAGCAGGCGGCGCTTGGCGCGGGCGT
>JBCCOR010000505.1:0-4086 GCA_039025295.1 Acidobacteriota bacterium | reverse complement strand
TCGCCGCCCACCGCAGCGCCGAGCCGGTGCACGATGCGATGCTCCTCGCGCTCGATCTGCGTCCGTGGCTCGACTGGTCGATGCGGCTCGGCGAGGGCTCGGGGGCGCTGCTGCTGCTGCCGCTGCTCGACGCCGCTGCGGCGCTGACCGGCGACGTCGCGACGCTCGCCGAGGTCGCCGGCGGCGGCGCGGACGCCTGATCGTGCGCGCGTTCCTCACCGCCGTCCAATTCCTGACCCGCGTACCGGTGCCCGGCGGCGATCGGCCGGCGACCCCGGACGTCCTGACGCGATCGGCGCGGTATTTCCCGCTCGTCGGCCTGCTGATCGGCCTGACCACCGGCGCGGTCCTGCTCGGCGCGGCGCGGCTGTGGCCGCCGCTGGTCGCGGCGCTGCTCGCGCTGATCGTGGAGGCGCGGCTGACCGGCGGCTTTCACGAAGACGCCGTCGCCGACACCTTCGACGCCTTCGGCGGCGGCTGGACGACCGACGACGTGCTGCGCATTCTCAAAGACAGCCGCCTCGGCGCCTACGGCGCGATCGCGCTGATTCTCGGCATCGCGCTGCGTGCCGCGCTCTTCGTCGCGCTGCTCGAGCGCGCCGATCCGTGGACGACGCTCGCGGCGGTGGCCGCGTCGGCCGCCTACGGCCGCTGGGGCATCCTGATCCTCATGGTGCGCCTGCCGCCGCCCGACGGGCGCATCAGCCTGGCGCGCGACATCGGCCAGCAGCTCGGCGTCGGCAGCGTGCTCATCGGCCTCGTCGGCGCGCTGCCGGCCCTTGCCGCACTCGCGTGGCTGCGTCCGCTGCACGCGCTGATGGCGGTCGCGCTCTGCGCGCTCCTCTGGCTGTGGTCGCTCGGCTACTTTCGCCGCCGCATCGGCGGCGTCACCGGCGACGGCCTCGGCGCGGTCTGCTACGGCGGTCAGCTGGCGGTCCTGCTCGCGGCGAGCGCGCAGCTCGGCTGAATCGGACGCTGATTTTCGGTTTTCTTCCAACAATCGGGCACTGCGGCGGGTGGTAGCATCCGCGCGAGTTGCCGCTGTCACCACCCCCCACGCCCGTCATCGCCCCAATCCGAGAGGAACGATTTCATGAGTACCACCGAACGCGCCGAGATCATCCGCGAGCTGCAGGTTGCCTACTGGGCCGAGATCGAAACCGTCATGAACTACATTGCGAACTCCACCAACCTCGACGGCGTTCGCGCCGAAGAGATCAAGAAAGCCCTGGCCGCCGACGTCGCCGAAGAGCTGTCGCACGCCCAGCGCCTGGCGAAGCGCATCAAGACGATCGGCGGCGAGGTGCCGGGCAGCGCGGCCTTCGACCCGGCGCAGCCGTTTCTCCAGCCGCCGGCGGAAACCACCGACGTCATCAGCGTCATCAACGGCGTGATCGCCGCGGAAGAGTCGGCCATCGCACAGTACAAGAAGCTGATCGCGCTCTGCGACGGCGTCGACTACGTGACGCAGGATCTGTGCATCCAGGCGCTCGCCGACGAGGAAGAGCACCGGCGCGCTTTCCTCGGCTATCTCAAAGAATACGAATCCTGACCGCGCGAATCGGCGCAGTCCGAACGCAAAACGGCCGCGATGTCGCAGGACATCGCGGCCGTCGCGCGTTCGGGCGTCGTGCTGCGCCGACGATGCGTCGACGCAGCAGAGCCGATCGTCGCACCGATCAGTAGCGATAGTGCCCGGGCTTGTACGGACCCTCGACCGGCACGCCGATGTACTTCGCCTGGTCGTCGGTCAGCGTGGTGAGCTTCACGCCGAGATGGTCGAGATGCAGGCGGGCGACCTCCTCGTCGAGGCTCTTGGGCAGCATGTAGACCTTGTTCTCGTATTCACCGGCGTTGTTCGCCAGCTCGATCTGGGCGATCACCTGGTTGGTGAACGACGCCGACATTACGAAGCTCGGATGACCCGTGGCGCAGCCGAGGTTGAGCAGGCGGCCCTCAGCGAGCACCAGCAGGCTGCGGCCGTCGGGGAAGACGTACTCGTCGTACTGCGGCTTGATCTGGACACGCTCGACGCCGTCGATCTTCGCCAGGCCGGCCATGTCGATCTCGTTGTCGAAGTGGCCGATGTTGCCGATGATCGCCTTGTTCTTCATCCGCTTCATCAGGTCGATCGTGATGATGTCCTTGTTGCCGGTCGTGGTGATGAAGATGTCGGCGGTCTCGACAACCTCGTCGACGGTCGTGACCTGCAGGCCCTCCATCGCCGCCTGCAGCGCGCAGATCGGATCGATCTCGGTGACGATCACGCGGCAACCCTGGCCCTTCAGCGCCTGGACGCAGCCCTTGCCGACGTCACCGTAGCCGAAGACCACGGCGGTCTTGCCGCTGAGCATGACGTCGGTGGCGCGGTTGAGGCCGTCGATCAGCGAGTGGCGGCAGCCGTAGATGTTGTCGAACTTCGCCTTGGTGACCGAGTCGTTGACATTGATCGCCGGGAAGAGCAGCTGACCGGCCTCCTGCATCTGGTAGAGGCGGTGGACACCGGTGGTGGTCTCCTCGCTGACGCCGCCGATCTCGGCGGCGATCTTCGTCCAGCGGCCCGGGTTGGCGGTCAGCTCGCTGCGCAGAAGGTCGAGGATCACGCCCCACTCGGCGGGCTCGCTGTCGGCGTCGAACGCCGGCACCGCGTTGGCCTTCTCGTACTCGACACCCTTGTGGATCAGCAGGGTGGCGTCGCCGCCGTCGTCGACGATCAGCGTCGGGCCGCTGCCGTCGGGCCAGGCCAGCGCCTCGGAGGTGCACCACCAGTACTCCTCGAGGGTCTCACCCTTCCAGGCGAAGACCGGCACACCCTGCGGGTTGTCGACCGTGCCGCCCGACTCCGGACGGCCCACCACGACCGCGGCGGCGGCGTGGTCCTGGGTCGAGAAAATGTTGCACGACACCCAGCGGACGTCGGCGCCGAGCGCGACCAGGGTCTCGATCAGCACGGCGGTCTGCACGGTCATGTGCAGGCTGCCCATCACGCGATGGCCGGCGAGCGGTTTCTCCGCGCCGTACTTGTTGCGCACGGCCACCAGGCCGGGCATTTCGTGCTCGGCGAGGCGAATCTCGGCGCGGCCGGCGTCGGCGAGGGTGAGGTCGGCGACCTTGAACGGCACGCGATCGGCGTCGAGGGCGGCGGTGAACGGATGGACGGTGGCGTTGTCAACGGCGACGGTCATGGATGTTCCTCCAAGCGTGAGGTGGGTTTGGTGATTCGGAGAATCCGAAGTGTCGAGAGCGTGAAATCAGGAATGGGCATCCAGCGGACGGCGCGCGACGCTGGCGAAGAGCCCGGGGCCCTGCGCGTCGGGATCGTCCGGCAGCAGGCGGTAGGCGTGCGTCGGCGAGGCCGGCTCGAGCTGCGCCTCGGCCAGCAGGCGCGCGACCTCGTCGGCGCCGAAGCCGAGCCAGGCGTGCCCCATCGTGTGGCGGTAGTCCTCGCGGTCGTGCGGCGCCATGTCGAGCAGCAGCAGGCGTCCGCCCGGGCGCAGCACGCGATGCACCTCGGCCAGGGCGCGGGCGGGCGCGGCGACGTGATGCAGGGCGAGTGTCAAGAACGCGACGTCGAGCGCGGCGTCGGCGATCGGCAGCTGCTCGAGCGTGCCGGCGCGCAGATCGACCGTGCAGGCTGCATCGTCGCCGAGCAGACCGGCCGCGTCGAGGCGAGCGCGCGCGGCGTCGCGCATGGCGGCCGAGGCGTCGACCGCGATGATCTGGCCGACGCAGGGCGCGAGGCGGGTGGCCAGGCGACCGGTGCCGCAGGCGAGATCCCCCACCACCAGCGCGGGATCGAGCAGGCCGAGCAGCACCTGCTGATCGAGCTGCGCACCGAAGAGGGTGTCACGCAGCGCGTCCCACTCGGCCGCGCCCTCGTCGAAGAACGAGCGCGAACGCTCGCGCCGCGCCGCCAGCGCGGCGTCGAGGCGTTGAGCATCCTGCTGGACGACGGCGGTGCTGGCGAGCTGTTCGTGCACCAGGCGCCACAGCCGAAGCGCCGAGCCGTCGAGTCCGTCGAGATCGACGCGGTATAAATGACGCGTGCCCTGGCGGCGTACCCGCACCCAGCCGCCATCGGCGAGG
>JBCCOR010000504.1:0-4092 GCA_039025295.1 Acidobacteriota bacterium | reverse complement strand
TGAGCACCTCGTAGGCCTCGGTGATGTCCTTGAAGCGGTCCTCGGCGTCGCTCGCCTTGTTGACGTCGGGATGGTAGCGGCGCGCCAGCTTGCGGTAGGCGCGCTGGATGTCCTCCGGCGAGGCGCTGCGCTCGACGCCGAGCGTTTGGTAGTAGTCCTTGTAGTCCACGTGTCGAGATCGTCCGTCTTGGGTTCGATCGCCATCGAGCGGCTGTCGAAGAGCGGTCGCAATGATCGATGGCGGAGGGTCGCTGCGACAATGGTGCACGGCGCGTCGTATACACGCGTTGAAGCACCGGGTGGCGCCCGCGCCCAGAACAAGACCTTAGTCTTGGGCCCTCATATCTTTCTAACAATGACGAGCTTAACTTCATTCCAGGAGGACGCCAAGCCATTCCGCTGACCTGTCCGACGTTTGCGCCGGCGCGGCCCTGCGGCCTCGGCTATGCTTGCGGAACCCATGACGATCCCCATTCGACGCGCGCTTCATCCGGGCGCCATCGTGGTCGGTGCCGCGCTCGCGCACCGTTTCGTGCCGGCTGCGCTGACCGACGAGCGATTGCGGCTCGCGCTGCTGGCCGCGCTGGTATCGGCTGGGATCTTGGCGGTGCGGATGGGCCGCGGCCGGGCGCTCTATGCGCTGATCTGGGTCGCCGGCTCGGTCGCGCTGCTGCATCCCGCGGCCGTCGGGCCGCTGGCCGACGCGCTGGCGTCCCCGTCCGACGCCGCCAAGACGACGGCCGGCGCGCTCCTGGGGCTGCTGCTGCCGCTCAACGTGGCCGTGCTCTCGCTGGCGCGCGAGTGGCGTCCGCTCAGCGTCGACGGCCTGCTGCGCCTGCTCGCCGCGGTCGCGCAGCTGCTCGGCATCGCCTGGCTGATGCGGCCCGACGCGGCAGCGGACGCGATCGCGCGGCTGCAGCCGCTCACGCAGCGTGCGGGCGTCGAGTTCGCGTCGTGGCCGGTCGACGGGCTGGTCGGCGCGGGCTGGGGCGCGTTCGTCGCGGCGGCGTGCGTGGCGACGATCCGCCTGGCACAGCGCCCCGACGACGGCCACATGCAGGCCGGCCTGATCGGGCTGCTGATCGCGCTCGGGCTGGCGCTCGCCGGAATCGCCGGACCGCCGCTGCTGTGGGCGCTCGCGGCGGCGCTGGTGCTGATCGCGACGCTGGTGGAGAACGCGTTCACGCTGGCGTTCGAGGACGGCCTCACCGGCCTGCCCGGGCGGCGCGCGCTCGACGAGCGCCTGCCGCAGCTCGGCCGCGCCTACGCGCTCGCGATGCTCGATCTCGATCACTTCAAGAAGTTCAACGACAAGCACGGCCACGAGGTCGGCGACGACGTGCTGCGCATGGTCGCGCGCCAGCTGCAGCGGGTCGGCGGCGGCGGCACGGCCTATCGCTACGGCGGTGAGGAGTTCGCGGTGGTGTTTCCAGGGCGCGCGGCGGCCGACGCCGAAGCGCCGCTCGAGATCCTGCGCGAAGCCGTGGCGTCGACGCCCTTCCGCGTGCGCGGCAGCCAGGGTGGCAAGCCGCTGCAGGTGACGATCAGCATCGGCGTGGCCGAGCGCGGCGGTGCGCTGCGCACCCCCGAGCAGGTGCTCAAGGAGGCCGATCGTGCGCTGTATCGATCGAAGAAGGCCGGGCGCAACTGCGTCACCGTGGCGTCGGCACAGCACGCGCGGGCGAGCGCCAAAATGGCGCGCGCGGGTCCGGGCGCGCGCGCGTCGACGCGGCGGTCCACGGCGAAACGACCAACAAAGCGCCCGCGGTCCGGGGGAGGACGCGGGCGGCGAACGGTATAAACACAACAAGGCGCGCAGCTGTGCGCTGCGGAGGCGATTGCGCAGTCGCCATCCGCAGGGCGCACAGCCGTCGCGCCATGACAGGAACGGCGATCATCGGCGCTGGGGAGGAAGCGCGTCCGACGCACGATCCGGCGATGGTGGCCGCCCAAACGCGGGAGCATGGGATATGCACGACTGCGTTCTGCCAAGGCATTCATCCCGCTTGGGAATCCATGCGGCGACCTGCCATGATTTTGTTCACGATTTGTCGGGTTCGCGCGATCTTTTTCATCCAGGGCGCGTACCGGACGGTCGGAAGGCCGTCCGCATACGTACGCCGACACGGACACGGCCGTCAACGTACGGACGCCGTGCCTCGAACCCACGTTCACCGCAGGAGGTGTTCACCATGCGTACGATCGTCATACTCAGCCTGCTGGCCTGCCTGGTCAGCTCACCCGCACTCGCCAGTTCGACCGATTCAGCCGATCGGCAGGGCGCGCTATTCGGTGCGTGGCGCGTTCACTTGGTAGACTGGTTGGTGCAGCGATTCGAACCGCTGACGACCGCGGTACAAATCAACAAGACCCAGCCCGACCCGGGCACGGTTTTCATCATCGCGGAAGGCAGCGAGGGACGAACGACGGCAGCGCCCAAGCAGGTCGTGCCACGGCGTGGAACGGTGTTCATCATTGCCGAAGGCTGAAGGTCGGTCCCCACCGGGCCGGCTCGCCGGCCCGGTGTTCGAGGGAGTCAGATCATGCACGCGTTCGATCTCGGCAAAGACCGGTATCGCGAGGAACGGCAGCGGGTGGTCCGCATTGCCAAGCAGCATGATCCCGACTGGCTCCTGCAGCAGGATCGCTACCACACCGAGCCGTTTTGCATCGTCTTTCTGCTGTGGCTGGAAGAGCAGCTGGTCACCGCCCCGAACGCTGTCGCCGCGTGGGTGGCGATCGCACCCGCGCTCGCGGGACGCGTCTACCGCCGCACGATTCCCCCGACGACGCTGCCACGGCTGGAGCTGCGAGCGCACGCGGTGGTCGGTGCCTGGCAGCGCGCGCGCGGCCGGCTCGACGACGCCCAGCGCGCCTATGCGCGTGGCTTGGCGCTGCTCGACGCGGTCGGCGCCGACGCGGTGCCGCCGGTCGATCGCAGCGAATTTCATCGCCGCTACGCGCTCTTGCAGGCGTTTCGCGGCCAGGCCGACGAAGGCTGGTCCCATCTCGATCAGGCCGAAGCGCTGGCGCGCGCCCACGGCACGCCGAGCGACGTCGGCTGCTGTCTCTACATGCGCGGTCTCTTCCTGGTCAGCTGCGCGCAGCAGCCCTGCGCCGGGCGCCGCGAAGGCGGGGTGCAGATCGCGCCAGCGCGCGCGATCGCGCTCTTCTCCGAGGCGCTCGATCATCTCGACAAGCGTCAGCATCGCGCCGTCCACCGGGCGTCGGTCACCAACCTGATCATCGCCACCGCGCTGGCGAGTACGCCGGGCGAGTTCGCCGACGCGCTGGCGCGCATCGACGCGGTGCGCAAACAGCAGGCGGCGTCGCGCAAGTCGCTGTCGCTGCCCGCGGTCAAGCTCGACTGGACGCGCGGTCTGCTGCTCGCGCGCCTCGGCCGTCATCACCGCGCGGTGCGGGCGCTGCGCGCCTGCCAGGAGCGCTTCCTGCGCCTCGAAGCGCCGGTCGAGTACCTCAACGTCTGTTTGGATCTGTCGCTGGTCTTCGACGCCCGCGGCGACGCACACGCGCTGCGCCGGCTGGCGGCCGACGCCGCGCCGGTGGTCGCGCAGCATCGTCAGGCCCATCCCGAGGCCGCCGATCTGCTACAGCGCTGGCTGCACGACGCGGCCGCGGCGCGGGTCGTGCCCGACACGCTGCGCGCGCTGATCGATCAGCTGCAGACCGCCCCGCGCCTCTCGCCGGTCGCCGCTTAGGGCGCGGCCGTGCCCGTTCGGCAGGCGTCGCCGGTCGCCACCGACCAGCTCGTCAGCACCACCGTCCCCGGACCGACTTGGCCGCGCACCGGCACGCCGTGGCGCGGATGCAGCCACCAGCGCGACGTGAACGGACCCCAGCTGCGCGTCCAGATCGCGGCCTCGACTGTGCTGCCGTCGGGCAGTTCGACCGTTTCCGCCTCACCGCGCGCGAAACCCACCGGCGCGACGTGGGTCCACGCGCCGCGGTCGGCGCCCGGGCGCTCGGGGTCGTTGAGCACGACGAGCTCTCGGGTTGCGTCCGACGCGTCGGCGGATGCGATCGTCCACGGCACCGCGGCGGCGGCGGCCGGGGCGAGGAGCGCACCGTCGG
>JBCCOR010000503.1:0-4097 GCA_039025295.1 Acidobacteriota bacterium | reverse complement strand
TGGGCGTCGTGCATGCGCGCGGCCAGCTGCGCCGACGGCGCGTGGCCGGGACCCCAGGTGTCGATCAGCGCCAGCAGGCCGACCGGCTCGCCGGCGCGCTGCAGGGCGCGCGCCAGCGCCCACGCCACCATGCCGCCCAGCGACGCGCCGGCGAGATGGCTGAGCGCGCCGCGCCAGCGCCGCAGCACCGGCAGGTAGCGGGTCGCCAGCGCGTCGATCGAGGCGTCGTCGCGCGCCGCGTCGTCGAGGCGGAACGCATAGATCGTGCGGTCGCTGCCGAGGCGCTGCGCGAGCGCGCGGTAGCGCGTGACGTCGCCGGTGAGATCGTGCACCAGGAAGAGCGGCGCGCGATCGTCCGGCCCCGCCGCGCCGAAGCGCACCAGATGATCGTCGACCGGCGTCACGTGCTGCGCGCCGCCGCCGCCGCCGTCGCGCAGATCGGCGTAGGGATCGGCCTGGAACTGCGCCACCGTCATCGACGCGGGCGCCTGATGGCGGCCGCGCGCCAGGCGCTCGAGCTCGGCCGCGAAGGTGGCGACGGTGCCGTGCTCGAGCAGCGCGTCGGGCGGCAGCACGAGCTTGAAGCGATCGTTGAGCAGCTGCATCATCCGCCCGGCCTGCTCAACGGTGCCGCCGAGGGCGTAGAAGTCGTCTTCGGCGCCCACCCGCTCGACCCGCAGCAGATCCGCCCACAGCGTCGCCACCGCGGTCTCCATGCCCGGGCGCGGCGGCACGTACGCCGATCGGCGCGCGCGCCCGCTGTCGCCATCCGTACCGCCCATGCGCACCGTGCGCTCGATGCCGTCGGCACCGTCCATGCGCACCGTGCCGTCCATGCGCACCGTGTTGCCGTCGTGAAAGGCGCCGGTCTCGTCGCCGAAGATCGGCTCGACGTCGATGATGTCGTCGCCGTGGATTTCGACCGAACGCGCCGCCGCGTCCCCGTCGTCCGCCGCATCCGGCGGCGCCGAGCGCGGCCGGCGCGGCACCAGCGCGCGGTTGGGCTCGACCCGGGTCGCGAACGGATCATCTCGATCGGCGCGGCTGCCGGGCAGAACGTGGGGACGGAAGGGATAGCGCGGCAGCGCCCGGCGCTGCGGCGGCGCGGCGGCCCCCGCGGCCGCGGTCGCGATCTCGACGCCGTGGCACCAGAGCATCGCGGCGGTGCGGTGCAGCTGAGCGAGATCGATGTCCTCGTCGGGCGGCGCATCGCCGTCGCGGCGCGCGCTGTCGGCCAGCGACGCGACGGCGACCGGCGGCTGATCCGTCGCATCGTCGTCGATCAGCGCGCGCGCCACCGGCAGCAGCTGTGCGTCCGGACCGACGTCGAGCAGGGTGGCGCCCGGGCGTGCCAGGAGCGTGCGCACGCCGTCGGCCAGGCGCAGCGGCTGGCGCAGACGCGCGCCCCACGCCTGGGCATCGACCGCCTCCGCCGGATCCAGCCAGCCGCCCCGGCGCGGATCGATGAGCGGCAGCGCCGGCACGTCGCGCACCGCCACCTCCGCCACGCGCGCCGCGAAGGCGTCAGCGACCGCGCCGAGCGCGCCCGTGTACAGCGCGTGGCCGATGCCGACGCGGTGCAGCGCGACGTGGGTGTGGGCGGCGATCAGATCGCTGCGCAGATGGGTAATCGCATCGACCGAGCCGGCGACGACGGTCTGCTGCGGACCGTCGATCGACGCCACCGACACCGCCGAATGCGCGGCCAGGAACGGCCGCAGCGCGGCCTCGTCGAGGCCGACGCTGAGCATGCCGCCGGCCGGCGCGGTCTCGATCAGGCGACCGCGCGCCACGGCGAGCGCGAGCGCGTCGTCGAGGGTGAACACGCCCGCCGCGTAGGCCGCCACCAGCTCGCCGACGCCGACGCCGAGCAGCGCCGTCGGCCGGATGCCCCACGCGCGCCACAGCGCCAGCAGCGCGTACGACACCGCGAAGCGGGCGGGCTGGGCGATCGCCGGTCGGCGCAGCGCCGTCGTCGCCTCGGCCGGATCGTCGGGCGCGAGGAGCAGCCGCAGATCACCGTGGCCCAAGAGCGGCTTCAGATGCGGCTCCAGCCGCTGGCAAACGTCGTCGAGGGCATCCCGGAACGGCGCCAGATGGCGGTACGGTCCGAGGGCCACGAACGGCGGCAGCGCGCCGTCGCCGCCGATCATCAGCGCGACCGACGCGTTGTCGTGCACGGTCCAGACACGGCCGCCGTGCGCGGCGTCGGCGAAGGCCGCGCGCAGGCTGGCGGCGTCGGTGCCCGCAGCCGCCCGGCGCAGTCGACGGCGGATCCGGCCGCGCTGCAGCATGGCGCCGGCCGCCGCCAGCGTGTCGGCGTCGGGATCCGCGGCCAGCCAGGCGTCGAGATCGGTGGCCTGCTGCACGAGCGTGCTCCGATCGTGGGCCGACATCGGCAGCCAGTGCCAGCGCGGTGGCGCGACCTCGGTCGGCGGCGGAGCCGGCGTCTCGGGCGACTCGATCACGGCGTGGGCGTGGGTGCCGCGGCCGTCGTCGGCGGCGAGGCCGAAGCGGACCGCGTTCGCCGACGACGCGCCGTCATCCGCGTCGGCGCACAGCGACAGCGCCCACAGCACGTCGACCAATCCCTGCGCCGGCCCGAGATCCACCGCGTCGACGTACACGGTGGCGCCACCATCGGCGCGCAGCGGCGTCACGCTGCGCGCGTCGAGGCCAGCGTCGCCCGCCGAGAGCGCCGCGGCGCGCGCGCGACCGACCGGATCGGGCGCGTCGAACGCCTCGCGCGCCGCGACGGTGTGCTGCACCGCGGTGCCGCGCACCACCCCGCGCGCGGCACCCGCCGCAGCGTCGACCCGCCGCTGCAGCACCAGCGCGCCCAGCACCACCGTGCCGTCGTGGCCGCGATGCGCGCCGCCGCCGAGCGCGACCAGGCCGAGGTCGCAGCTGCCGTAGCGCAGGGCGCGCGCGGCCAGATGCAGCGCCGCCAGTCCGCCCGCGCGGCCGAGGCGCAGCGCGAACACCGGACCTTCGAGCTGCAGATGGTAGGCCAGCCGCGGCGCGAGGCCGTCGTCGTCGCCGTAGAGCCCACCGTCGATCGCCGTGAACACGCCGACGCGACGGTCGGCGGCGCGCTGGCGCTGCGGATCGACAGCGGCGTCAGCGAGCGCGTGCACGGCCAGTTCGAGCAGCTGACGATGCGCGGGCTCCAGCGCCGAAGCGGCCTTTTCGTCGAGATCGAAGGCGGCGGGATCGAAGCGATCCAGGGCCTTGATCGGCGCGCGATCGACGCCGTCGAAGCGCTCGAGATCGGTGCCGTCCGGCCGCCGAACGACGCGTTCGCTGGCACCGTAGAAGCGCACTGCGACGCCGGCGATGACCGCCGAGAGATCGGCGCCGAGCGCCTCCGCCGACGACGCGGTCGGATCGCCGGCCGGCGCGATCCGATCGCGCGCCGGCTCCACCGCGGGCCGCGTCGCCGTTTCGGCCGGATCGGGCAGCACCAGCTGGGACGCCGCGCCGGCGACGGCGTCGAGCTCGGCGGCAGTCGCCTGATCGAGCGTCGCCGTGGTCGTCGTCGGTTCGGCGCTGCCCGACGTCGCCGGGCGCGGCGGCGTTTCGGCGGGCGCCGGCGGTGCGAGCCGCGCGGCCAGGGCTGCCGGCGTGCGGTGCTGCACCAGCCAGCGCAGCGGCATCGGTCGCCCGAGCTGCGCGCCGAGCGCGCGCGCCACCGCGAGCAGGCGAAGCGAGTCGGCGCCGAGATCGAAGACGTCGTCGGTGCGCGCCATCGAGCGCAGATCGAGCGCCCGGCGCCAGACGTCGAGCACGATGCCCTCGAAGCGCATCTGCGCCGCCCGATCCGCGCGCCCGGCGCGCGAGACGGCGACGGCGGGCGCGATCGTCGCGGCGTCGTCGGCATCGACGATGCGCAGCGCGTCGCCACCGCCGCGGCGGGCGAAGCGCGACGTCCACAGCAGGCGCGCGCCCGGCGCGGCTGCCCACGGATCCGGACGCAGCTGGGCGGCAGTGCGGGCCGCGTCGCGCAGCCAGCCGACCGGCAAACCGTCGCCGCCGAGGCACAGCCGCCCGGGCAGCGGCGCTGCCGCCAGCCGCTGCGCGCGCGTCGGCTCGGCCAG
>JBCCOR010000502.1:0-4102 GCA_039025295.1 Acidobacteriota bacterium | reverse complement strand
GCTGGTCGTGCTCGGCGCCGAGGACGGCTTGGCCCTGCTCGACAGCGTCGAGGGCGTCGACGGCCTGCTGATCGACGCGCGCGGTGCGGCCCACATCTCGGCGCGCTTCGCGCTGCGCGCCTGGCAGCCGCGGCCGGTCGGCGGAGCGCGCTGAGGGATCGGCCGCTCAGTCGCCGGCCGCCGCGACCGCTTCGGCCGCGGCGTCGTCGGGCTTGTCGAGCGGACGCGCGGCGATCGCGGCGACGCCGACGCCGACCAGATAGAGGACGATCGTCGGCAGCGCGAAGACGCAGAGGTTCACGATGTCGGGCGTGGGCGTGATGATCGCCGCGACGATGAAGATGATCAGCACCGCCCAGCGGAAGTGGCGCATCAGAAAGCGCGGCGTCACCAGGCCGAGCTTGGTCAGCAGGAAGATCACCACCGGCAGCTCGAACATCAGGCCGAGGCCGAGGATGACGGTCATCAGGAAGCCGAGATAGCTCGACACCGTGACCGCGGCGGTGAAGTTCTCGCCCAGCCCGAGCAGGAACTCGACCGCGAACGGGAAGGCGATGTAGTAGGCGAACGCGCCGCCGGCCAGGAAGAGCAGCGAGCCGCTCAGGATGAACGGAATCGCCAGGCGCTTCTCGTGCCGATAGAGCCCCGGGGCGACGAACGCCCAGAATTGATAGAGCACAAACGGCGAGGTGAGGAAGATCGCCGCCAGCGCAGCCACGCGGATGTAGACGCGGAACGGCTCGGTGACGCTGGTGAAGATCAGGCCGCTGGGCGGCGCGTCGGGCGGCATGACCGCACGCTGGCCGTCGGGCGGCGCCGCCGCTTCGCCCTCGGGCGGTGCGGCTGGCGCGGCCGTCGCGCCCGGCGCGATCGTGCCCGGCAGCGGTGCGGCGCGCACCAAGAACGGCTCGATCGGCCGCTCGAGAAAGTCGTAGATCTGCGGCGCGAAGCCCCAGCAGGCCAAGAAGCCGAGAAAGAGCGCGATCAGCGCGCGCCCGATGCGGCGGCGCAGCTCGTCGAGATGGTCGAAGAGCCCCATGCGCGGCAGCGCCGCGGTCTCATCGGCAGCGGGCGGCAGCGTGGGATCAGCGGCGTTGGACACGGGCGTCGGCGGACGGGGGAAGAACGTCGAAGATGAGCATGCGATGGCGGTGCAGGATGGCGAAGATCGGCGTCAGCCGGCGGTCGACGAGGCGATCTCGTCGCGCGCGGCGGGTGCGACGGCATCGGTCGCCTCGGCGCGGGCTTCGACGGCCTCGGGTGAGAGCGCGCCGTCGTCGTCATGCCAGTCAGGATCGGCCGTGACGCTGCCGCGGGCGACGGTGCTCGGCGGTGCTTCGGTGCGGATTGGGCGGGCGTCGTCGTCGGCCGCATCGCCGGACGCCGCATCGTCGTCGGACGGTGCGGCGGCAGCGTCGGTCGTCGTCGTCGCCTCGGCGTCGGGCTGCGCGTCTGCAGCGTTGGGCGATCGGCCGATGGCGTCGTCGACGGTGGTGCGGACGCGGTTCTCGGCGTTGGCGATGGTGTCGCGCACGACGGTGCGCGGATCGTGCGACTTCAGCTCCTGGCGCGCCTGGCGGATCTCTTCCTCGATCACCTCGGCGTCGATCGTGCGCTTCAGCTCCGCGGTCGCGCGCCGAAACTCGGCCATCGCGCGCCCGAGCGTGCGTCCGATTTCGGGCAGCTTGCGCGGGCCGAAAATCAGCAGCGCCAGCAACAGAATAAAGATGAGTTCGGGCAGGCCGAGTGGACCGATCATCGTCAGGAATACCTCCGGTTCATCTTCCCGGCGGGCCGACGCGTTGTCAAGCTGCCCGGCCGCGTCCGTCCGCCTGACACACCGTCGCCCAGGCCGGCCGTCCCAGCCCGCCGCGCCGCGCGCGACGCCGATGGTAGGATCATTCCATGCGAAACGTCTGGCGCAATCTCGCGATCGTTTTCTTCGTGCTGGCCCTGCTCGTCGGCACCCTCTTCGGCGATCGGCTGCTCGCCGTTCCCGATCAGACCCGCAGCGACCTGCGGGCCTACACCGAGCTGATGCAGATGGCGCACGCGCACTACGGCGTCGAGGTGACCTACCGCGATCTGGTCTACGCCTCGATCCGCGGCATGCTGCGCAGCCTCGATCCGCACACCAGCTTTCTCAGTCCCGAAGACTTCGACAACATGCGCCAGCGCCAGCAGGCCAGCTTTTACGGCCTGGGCATTTTGGTCAGCATGCGCAACGGCCAGCTGACCATCCGCACGCCGATCGAAGGCACGCCGGCGTGGCGCCTGGGCCTGCGCGCGGGTGACATCATCCACACGATCGAAGGTGAGCCGACCGACAGCATGGGCCTCGACGACGCGATCAGTCGTCTCAAGGGGCCGAAAGGCACGTCGGTCGACATCACGATCCTGCGCCGCGGCCTCGACGAGCCGCTGCCGCTGACCGTGACCCGCGCCGAGATTCCGCAGACCACGGTGCGCTTCGCTTACATGCTGAAGCCCGACACCGGCTACATCCGCATCACCGACTTCGCGCGTTCGACCGCCAACGAGGTGCGCACGGCCCTCGAGTCGCTGCGCGAGCAAGGTATGGAGCGGCTGATCCTCGACCTGCGCAGCAACGGCGGCGGCCTGCTCGACCAGGCGGTCGAGGCGTCAGCGCATTTCGTGCCCGTGGGCGAGCAGATCGTCGAGACCCGCGGCCGCGTCTCCGATGCCAACCAGAGCTACAGCGCCAGCGGCGGCGACGTCGAGCCGCTCGCGATGCCGCTCATGGTGCTGGTCAACAGCGGCACTGCGTCGGCAGCCGAGATCCTCTCGGGCGCGATTCAGGACCACGACATGGGCCTGGTGCTGGGCACGCCGACCTGGGGCAAGGGCCTGGTGCAGACGGTCTACAACCTGTCGTTCGGTGCCGGCGTCGCGCTGACCACGGCCAAGTACTACACGCCGGCCGGTCGGCTGATTCAGCGCGACTATTCGTCGTTCTTCGACTACTACACCCACTTCGACAACGCGAGCAGCGAGGACGCCGACGCCGATGCGGACGCCGCGCCGGCGGACGGCGATGCGACCACCGAACGCGACGACGCGCCGCCGGCGGAGGCGTTCACCACCGATCTCGGCCGCACGGTCTACGGCGGCGGCGGCATCACGCCCGACATCCTGGTCGAGCCCGAGCGCGTGCCGGCGATGATGCAGTTCCTCTTCGCGCGCAACGCCTTCTTCACGTTCGCCGTCGATCTGCACGACGCGTCGCCGGTCACCGATCCGAACTGGCAGCCGGCGAGCGACCTGATCGAACGCTTTAGCACGTGGCTGGTGGCGGAAGAACTGGCCGACGAGGCCGACGTTACCGAGCTCTTCGCCGACGAAGAGGCGGGCGAGATCGCACAGCGGCAGATCCACTCCGATCTGCTCAACGCGGCCTTCGGCACCGAGGCGTCGCATCGCGTGCTGGCCGAGGGCGACGCCCAGATTCAGGCGGCGCTGACCTACTTCGACGAAGCCGCCGATCTGCTGCGCCGCCGCCAGTCGGGCGAGCCGCTGCCAGTGCTCGGTCAGCTCGAGCTGCCGAACGCGGCCGTCTCGGTCGACGGCGGCGGCGGTCCGGCACCTCAGCCCGAAGACTGACGATCGTCTGCCTCGCATCCGCGTCGCGCGCCGACGCGCCTCCGCCCCGAACGGCATCCGCGGTTCGGGGCGGATGTCGTTGAATGACCGTAGGCAAAGCGCGCCGCATCGCGCTGAGCGCAGTGCGCGCGCCCGGTGCGCGCTGGCGCGATACGCGCCGTGAATCTCAGCCTGCTCTCTTCTCTGCGCGCTGGCGCGATACGCGCTGCGATGGCGCTCAGGCGCGCCAGGCGCTGCGCGATGCCAAGCCGCGGTCTCTCGCCCCTGGATGTTGGCGCGATGTGCGCCGCGCTGGCGCGGGCCCCTTCGGTCTGCACGTCGCCTGGGCAGCGCGCGTAGGTCCTGCATAGGTCCTGCATAAACGAAAACGCCCCGCGCGCGGCTGCGTGCGGGGCGTTGGGCGTGCGCCGATCGCGGGGTGATCGATCGCGCGCTGGCGAATCCGATCGCGATCAGGGCTGGTCGTTGTTCACGATGAACG
>JBCCOR010000501.1:0-4103 GCA_039025295.1 Acidobacteriota bacterium | reverse complement strand
TGCCGCGCGCCGCCGCGGCGCTGGCGCTGGCGCAGCGCTCCGCCGGCAGCGCGCCCAACGGGGTGCTGCAGCGCTGCTCCGGCGGGCGCGAGCGACTCGGGCTGAGCGCGCTCGACGGCGCGCAAACGACCGATGCGCTCCTGGCGCTGAAGCAGCAAACGGTTGCGGCGTGTCGGATCGGTCAGCAGCTGGGCCTCGAGCCCGCGCTCTTTCTCGCCCAAGAGGCGCTCGTCCATCTCAACGTGGCCGAAGCGCTCGACGCGCGCCAGGTGCCGGATGGCGGCGCCCTGCACGCCGCGTGGCGCGCGGGTCTCGACGCCCTGCGTCACGCGCCCGGCGCCGAGTTCGGCCACTGGGCCCTGGCGGAAATCCACAGCGCGTCTCTGCGCCGGGCGCGCGCCGGCGCCAGCGGGGTGGATCCGCAGCCGTTCGCCGCGCTCGGCATCGCGCATCATCGCGCGGCCCTGGCGCATCGCCCGGACGATCCGCGCCTGCTCTGGACCCTGGGCCGCCTGTACAAGACCCGCGCCGAGGCGGCGTGGAACGCGGCGGCGGATCCCGATCTCGACCAGCGGCGCGCTCTGCACCATCTGCTGCGCGCCCAGCGCCGGCTGCCCGAGGCGGCCGATTTGATGCGCGAGATCGGCGAGGTCTATTTCCATCGCGCGCTGCGCGCCCACGGCGCCGGCCTGCCCTTCCTCGAGCCGACCCTCACCGCCGATCGCTGGACCCGGCGCGCGCTGTCGATCGCGCCCGACGATCCGTTTCTCTTGGCCGCCCTCGGCACCATCCAGACCGCGCGCGCCGCGCATGCCTTTCACCACGGCGGCGCGCCCGATCCGCTGATGCGTCAGGCGCTGGCGTACTACGAACGGGCGATGGTCCAGAACCCCGACGTGGGCTATTACGATCGCGTGACCGCGCTCTACTACCGCGCGCGCTATCGATTCCTGCGCGGCACCGCGGCCGACGAGGCGATCGCCGCCGCCGCGTCGGCGGCCGACGAGATCGCCTTTCTCGCCGACACGCCCTACGCCACGTTCTACCGGCGTCGCGCGCTCGATGCCCGCACGCTGGCCGCCCACCACGCGCTGGCGAGCGGCAGCGATCCGTCGGCGCACACGGCGCCGATGCGCGCCCATCTGGCGGCGCTCGATCCGGCCCTCTGGCCGGTGTTGGCCTACGGCAGCGGCATTCAGGCGCTGAACGTGCTGGCGCTGTCGGAGCTCGCCGAGGGGGATCGCCGCGCTGCGCTGACCACGCTGGATCGGGCCGCCGCGTGGATCGAACAAGGGCGCGCCGCGGGCGTGTCACCCATCGAGATGGACGCCTTCACGGGCACGGTCTTCTTCCTGCGCGCGGTCGCAACCGCCGACCGCGCCGCGTTCGAGCGCGCATACACGCTCTGGGACGATGCGCTGCAGCGCAATCCGTGGCTGACGATCGACATCGATCCCTGGCGCGGACCGCGGGTCCGCGGCGAGCGCGATCTGCGCGGCGTCGCGCTGCCCGAACCGCTCGAGCGCGCGCCGGGCGAACCGTGACGCGAGCGCGGTCCGAATATCGGGACTTTTCGTCCCCGTTCTGAATTCATCGACTCCCTGTTGGTACGTCACTTGCTCTTACTGAGGGCGAGGGGCCGCAGGACCGTGCGCAGTTCTTCAGCGATCAAGCCGACTGCTTTGCCAACCAATCCTGCGGGCCGCTGACGCTGGGCGATGGGCTTTCGCATGTGCGATCCATCGCGCGGCGCCGCGCGCGAGATGTCTCATTTTTGGGAAGTCTCGGGCCCGGAATTCGCACATCTGGCGATGTGCACAGGGCTTTTGCAGCCACAAACCTCAGCCAACAGGAGTTCATGGTGAACGTTCAACTACATAGCACGTCGCAGGACAACCATTGGAACGCTGCCGTCGGACCGCGGGTGTGGTCGGCGGGCGAGGTGGCCGGTGAGATCGCCGGTGTGCCGCAGCATTTGATTGATACCTTTTTCCAGGACCGCGGCAGCTTCGAATCAGTCGCTGTGGCGCATTCGCCGACGGAGGCGTCGTACCACTGGGAGCTGCTGTCGTGGGCCGAGCAGGCCAACCGCGGCGACGTGGTGGGGCCGCCGCCGGTGCATTTCCACGTCGGGACGCCTGAGCCGCCGTCCCCGCCGCCTCCGCCGCCCCCGGTGTTCGAGACGGTGGAACCGACGGTTTTCGATTCGCCTTCTGCGCCTGCGCCTGCGCCCGCGCCTGCGCCCGCGCCTGCTCCCGCGCCTGCTCCCGCGCCCGCGCCTGCTCCCGCGCCCGCGCCTGCTCCCGCGCCCGCGCCTGCTCCCGCGCCCGCGCCTGCTCCCGCGCCCGCGCCTGCTGTCCTGTCGGTGAGCGACGCGTCAACGATGGCTGCGGGCCCGCGGGTCTGGACGGCCGGCGAGGTCGCCGGCGAGATTGCGCACGTACCCCAGCACTTGATCGACACGTTCTTCCAGGATCGCGGCAGCTTCGAGTCGGTCGCGGTGGCGCATTCGCCGACCGAGGCGTCGTACCACTGGGAACTCCTGTCGTGGGCGGAACAGGCAAACGGCGGCGCGCTGGTCGGCGATCCGCCGGCGCACTTCACGACCGGCGCCTCGGTCGACGCGGTCGGGACCGCGGCGACGGCAGCGCCGATACCTGTGGCCGAGCCCCTGCTGACGGCGTCGTCGTTCACGGTGTCGAGCGTGTCGCCGTCGACGACGAGCGGCTTCGTGCCGCCGTCGGGTCCGATCACGGAAGAGCTGATCACGCAGATCGTCGGCCAGGTGCCGTCGCACTTGGTGGACATCTTCTTCCAGGATCCGGGCGCGTTCATCGCGGCGGCGGACGCGTACGATCCGTCGCGTACGGGCTATTTCCTCGACGCGCTGAGCTGGGCGCAGAACGCGCGCGCGACGCTCGACGGTCCGCCGGTGACGACACCCGCCGCGCCGGCCAACGACGCCGGCATCGCGGACTTTGTGCCGCCGGTGGGCCGCCTGACGCCCGAGCAGATCGGCGCGGCCGTGGCCGAGGTGGTGCCGCGCGCGGTGAGCGACAGCTTCTGGCAGGGCAGCTTCGACGCGTCGCTGTCGGGCTACAGCACGGCCGAGCAGAACCTGTTCCGCACGGTGATGCAGTGGGCCGAGCGCGCGGTGCCGTGGAACGCATCGATGGCGCAGCTGCCGCCGGACGTGGCGACGCGGATCGAGTCGGGCGACTGGCCGGGCGTCGAGCAGGCGCTCAGCGTGTACGACGCAACGTCGCAGGCGTCGATCCAGGGTCAGATCGAAGGCATGCTGCGCCGCGATCTGGGTCTGGCGACGGTGCACACGTTCGGTCTCGACGGGGCCGCGCGGCAGGCGGTGCTCGACGGCGACGGCGCCGCGCTCGACGCGGCGCTGGCGGGCGAAGATTCGACGCGTCGCGATCAGATCGCGCAGGCGGTGGTCGACACGGCGTTCGTGGCGGCGGCGGTGTACGTGCCCGCGTCGCAGCGGGGCGCGTTCCTGAGCGGCGATCTCGACGCGGTGCTGCCGCAGCTCGACGCGCCGGCCAGCGCGGCGGTCGAGCGGATTCTCACGCAGGCGCTGGGCGTCGACAGCCTGACCGCGCCGCCGACCCCTGCGTCGACCGTCGGGCCGGCGACGGCGGAACCGCTGACGCGCGCGTCGCTCGATGCGAGCCTGGACGCGGCGGGCGTGCCGCTCGCCGTGCGCGATGCGTTCTTCGAGACGCCGGAGACGCTCCATCTGGCTCTGGCGGCGCATCCGGAGGGCAATCACACGCAGTGGTGGGGTGCGCTGACGGCCTATGAGCGCGGCAGCGCGCTGCTCGAAGGGGCACAGCGGCTGCCGGAGAACGTGGCCGACGCGCTGCTGAGCGGCGACAGCGCTGCGCTCGAGGCGGCGATCCAGTCGCTGCCGGAAGAGCAGCATCTGGGCGTGCGCCAGCAGGTGGCGGAGATCGTGGCGCAGGATCAGCGTTTTGCGCTCGGCCGCTCGCTCGACATCGGCATGCCGGACGGAACGGCGATGCCGGAGCCGGTGCGTGAGGCGTTCGTCGCGGGCGACGGCTTCGCGCTCGCGCTCGCGCTCGGGTCGC
>JBCCOR010000500.1:0-4106 GCA_039025295.1 Acidobacteriota bacterium | reverse complement strand
GCACGATGTGGGTGTAGCGATCGAGATCGGCGCGCGGCAGGGCGTCGGCGCGCAGCAGCGTGACCGGCAGGCCGACGCGCCAGTCGAGCAGATGCCAGAGGCTGCCGGCGCTGTACATGTTGATCGGGCGATCGACCACCAGCGCCACCCGCGGGGCGTCGAGGCGCACGAAGCTGGGGCTGCCGAGATCGATGCCGCCCGGCGTCAGGCCGCTGGCCAGGGTGGCGACCGGCAGGCCGTCCTCGCGCGCGATGGTCTCGAGCGTGCGATGCAGCGCGTCGGGATCGATCGTCTGGACGGCGAGCGGCACCACCAGCGTGCCCGGCGCGAACGCGCGGGTCGCGTCGGCGTCGGCGTCGGCGCTGTCGGCCGCGTCGGCGGCTGCACCCGGATGGATCACGCCGGTGAACGGCGCGGTCGCCATCCGTATTCGGGCGCCGAGTCGGTGCAGGCGCTGGAGCGCGCGGGGCGCCTCGAGGCCGTCCCAGGGCAGGGCGTAGGCCACCACCGGACGGCCCGCGGCGTCGCGCGTGGCGGGCGCGAGCGGGCGCGCGTCGGAGGGCGCCGCCGGATCGGCGTCGACCCGCGCGTCGCGGTCGAATCGGGCCGCGGCGAAGGCGCGGGCGTCGAGCGCGGCGTAGGGCACGTGCAGCGCCAGCGGCATCGTCCAGGTGGAGACGTCGTAGAAGGTCGTGTCCTCGAACGCGGTGTGGATCTCGAAGAGCGCGTGGATCAGGCGGTACTGCGGCTGATCGAGCGGCACGACGTAGCCGGCGGGCTGGCCGTCGTCGGTGAGGCCGCCGTCGATGCGGCGATCGTCCGCGAGCGCGAGGTCGGCGGTGAGCGGATACACCGCGATGTCGTGGCGGCGGATGAGATCGGCGAGCGCCGCCGCCCGACGCGGATCGCGCCGATCGCCGAAGGCGAACGCCTTGACCGGGTCCGCGGCCGCCGCGCGCGCCGCCGACGCCTGGCTGTCGGCGCGGTAGCGGCGCAGATCGTCCTGCAGCGCGTAGGCGGCGCGCAGCGTCGAGAACGACGTCGCGACCTGGTTGCGGATCGCGGTGGCGAAGGTCAGCGGGCCGTCCGGCGTGTCCTGCACGTGGCCGCGCGCCGACGCCTGCTCGAAGAGGATGCCGATCGATCCCTGGGCGTCGGGATAGGTCGAGCCCTTGCCGTAGTAGTAGTCGTCGAAGATCTCTTCGCTGTAGTAGAGCTGGCCGAGCGTGTCGAGCGCCTCGGCGTGGTAAGCCGCGATCCGGCGGGTGAGCTCGATGTTGCTGGCCGGCGTGCGCGGATTCTGGCGGCTCGGCACGCCCGGCTGGAAGAAATAGGTGCTGTTGCGGCCCATCTCGTGGACGTCGGTCAGCAGATGCGGCTTCCAGCGCTGGAACGCCGCGACCCGCGCCTGGCTCTCGGGATGCTGCACCGGCAGCCAGTCGCGGTTGAGATCGAACCAGTAGTGGTTGGTGCGTCCGGTCGGCCAGCCCTGGCGGTGCTCGCGATGCTGCGGATCGCCGACCGTCTGCCGGCCCCGGTGCATGTTGACCCAGGTCGTGAAGCGGTCGTGGCCGTCGGGATTGAGGCACGGATCGACGATGATGATCGCCTCGCGCAGCAGCGTGCGGGTGGCCTCGTCCCGGGCGGCGGCGAGATGGTAGAGCATCACCACGGCGGCGTGGGTGGCGCTGGCCTCGTCGCCGTGGACGCCATAGCCCAGCCAGACCACGATCGGGGCGTCGTCGTCGCCGCGGCGATGCGCCTCGCGCAGCGCGTCGAGCCGGTCGTGCTGCGCCGGATCGGTGGCGGTCACCAGCAGCAGCCGGCGCTGCTCGTGGGAGTGTCCGATCGTCTCGGCCGTCAGCCGCGGCGACGCGGCGGCGAGCGCTTCGATGTAGTGCACGACCTGATCGTGGCGCAGATGCCATTCGCCGAGACGGATGCCGAGCACCGCGGCCGGGCTCGGCACCTCGGGATCGTAATCGACGCCGGGCGGCAGGAACGCCGCGACGTCGTCGGCCGGCGCCGCGGCGGCGCCCGGTGCGGTGAGCAGCATCGCGAGCAGAATGGCGAGCAGAACGGGATGGGCGAAGCGTGGATGGTGAGAACGGCGCATGGCAATCTCCCGGTCGGGACGGTGAACGGCGTCGCGGACGGTCATCGGAAATCGAGGGGTGAGGGCGTGAAGCCGACGATGAAGAAAGCCAGCGTCAGCCAGCCGAGCAGCGCGCGGCCGCGGTCGAGCGGCAGCGCGTCGTTGCGGGTCGGTGGATGGCGCGGGCCGACGACGAGCAGCAGCACGAGCAGCAGGCTCCAGCCCCACAGGCCGCGGACGACGACCGCGATCATCGCGGCCAGCATCAGGCCCCAGGCGATGGCGTGGGCGCGCCGGCGGAGCAGGGCGTAGAGGATGTGGCCACCGTCGAGCTGGCCGATCGGCAGCAGGTTGAGGGCGGTGACCAGAATGCCCACCCAGCCGGCGTAGGCGATCGGGCCGAAGAACACCGTCGAGCCTTCCGGAATCGGGCCGTGGACGAGGTGAACCAGCCACTGCACCAGCAGCGGCTCGCCGAGCACCAGCTGAGGCCCGTCGACGATCGGCCGGATCTCGGCCCGCGACACGCCCCAGACGGTGAAGGCGAGGCACGGCACGAGGCCGGCCAGCGGTCCGCTGATGCCGATGTCGAAGAGCGCCCGCCGATGCGGCATGTGCGGCGACATCGCGATCACCGCGCCGAAGGTGCCCAGGGGTGAGATCGGCATCGGCAGGAAATACGGCAGGCTGGCCGGCACGCCGTAGCGCTGGGCCTGCACGTAGTGGCCGGCCTCGTGAAAGAGCAGGATGGTCATGACGCAGGCGGCGTAGATCGGGCCGGCGACCAGCCACGTGCTGGCGCAGGTGGCGAGAAAGAGCACGGCCGGCAGCAGCCGGCGCGGACGGCGGGGGGGCGGCGAGGGCGGCCGCAGCGCGTAGCGCTCGCCGTCGTCGCTCTCGATCGAGGTCAGGACCAGCGTGCGGGGCGGCTGCGCGCGATTCAGAGCCGATTCCCTCCGCGCGGCTTGGGCGCCTCGTCCCGCTCGGGCTCGGGCGTGAAGTCCTCGCCCGGGTTGATGAAGCGGTCGCGCTCGATGCGGTGCTGCTTCTCGTAGAGCTCGCGGTAGCGGCCGTCCTGCGCGAGCAGATCGTCGTGGTTCCCGCGCTCGACGATCGCGCCGTCCTCGAGCACGAGGATCTGGTCGGCGCTCTGGATGGTCGACAGGCGATGCGCGATGACGAAGGTCGTGCGGCCGCGGCGCAGATGGGCGAGACCTTCCTGGATCAGCGCCTCGCTCTCGCTGTCGAGGCTCGAGGTCGCTTCGTCGAGGATCAGGATCGACGGATTGGCGAGGATCGCGCGCGCGATCGCCACCCGCTGGCGCTGGCCGCCCGAGAGCTTGACGCCGCGCTCGCCGACCAGCGTGTCGTAGCCGTCGGTGAAGCCCTCGATGAAGGTGTGGCAGTTGGCGATGCGGCCGGCCTCCTCGACCGACGCGCGGTCGGCGCCGGGGTTGCCGTAGGCGATGTTCTGGGCGATCGAGCCGTCGAAGAGGAAGTTGTCCTGCAGCACGATGCCGAGATGATTGCGGTAGTCGCGCAGGCGGACGTCGGTCAGGTCGCGGCCGTCGATCTCGACGCGTCCGGCGTCGGGGCGGTTGAAGGTCATCACCAGGCTGATCAGCGTGCTCTTGCCCGAGCCCGACGAGCCCACCAGCGCGGTGGTGGTGCCGGCGGGCGCCTCGAACGACACATCGCGCAGCACCGGCACGTCGGCTTCGTACGAGAAGTCGACGTTGTGGAACGTGATGTCGCCGCGCACGTCGTCGAGCGCATCGAGGCCCTGGTCGAGATCGTCCTCGGTGGCGCGGCTGGTCAGCTCGCGGATGCGGTCGAGGCCGGCGAACGCCTCGGTGATCTGGGTGCCGATCGCCGAGATCTGGACCATCGGCGCGGCGATCAGGCCGGTGAAGAAGATGTAGGAGACCAGATCGCCCAGCTTGCGTGCCGCCTCATGTTCGCCCTTCTTTGTGATGGCATAGCCTGTCGAGCAGATGACCATGCCTGTCTC
>JBCCOR010000499.1:0-4113 GCA_039025295.1 Acidobacteriota bacterium | reverse complement strand
AGCTCGTCGGCAAAGCGCACCATCACGTCGTGATAGCGCTCGATGCGGTCGCCGTTCAGTCCTTGGCGCATGATCATGCGCCCGCGGCGATGGACGTCGCCGTTGGCGAAGAGCAGGCTGGTCGTCAGACGACGGTAGGTGGCGGTGTTGGGACCGCGCGGGGCGCGCGACTGGAAGATCGTCGGCTTGGTCAGCACGTGGCGCAAATTGTCGGCGCCGAAAGCGAAGATCGTGCCGCAATCCGCCTCGGCGGGCTGGAAGAAAAGCGTCGGATGCTTGCGTAGACACAGGCGCACGACATCGCCGTAGCGCGCGCGCAGGGTGCGCATTGTGCGAATCGGATTGCCATGGAAGGCGAGTGCGGCCTGCGGCCAGCCGAACGGGCGCGGTGCCCGCGGGCCGGGAATCGCGCTGTGCGTCGCGGCCGGTGAGGCCGCGTCGGCCGCGTGCGCGTCGGCGGCGTGCGCACGGTCACCGTTTTCCGAAGCCGTTCCCGGCGACGCGTGCAGATGAGCGTAGGGACAGCCAATGGCCGCGGGCGGCGGCGCGGTTGCAGGGCTGCCGTCGGATGTGGTCGCGCGTTCGGAAGTCATGAGCGATTCCCCCCACCGCCTTCAAAGAGCTTGAGCAAGAGCGAGATGATGCCGTCGATGTAAACGTATTCAATATATCGAAGGTTGCAGGTTTTCACGATGAAGCGGCCAGCGTCTTTCGACGGGCGAGTTCGTGAAGGCCTTTGCGCATGCCGCTTGCGGCTCAGTCTGGGCCGGAGGACGGCAGCCAGACTGAGAACACCGTGCGCCCGGGTCGGGTTTCGACCGACAGGCTGCCGCCGTGCTGGTCGACGATGCGCTGGACGATGTCGAGTCCGAGGCCCGAGCCTTCGCCGACGCCCTTGGTGGTGTAGAAGGGCACGAAGATATTCGGGCAGACGTCGTCGGGAATGCCGGGGCCGCTGTCTTCGATCTCGACACACACGCCGTCCTTCTCACCGTGTCCGTGCAGGGTGATGATGCGGGGCTGACCGTCGGCGTTGCTGGCGACGGCGTCGAGCGCGTTGTCGATCAGGTTGGTCCACACCTGGTTGAGCTCGCCGGGCAGCGCGCACGCGGGCGGCAGATCGGCCGGCAGCTGAAAGCGGATCTCGGCGTCGACGCGCTTGATGCGGTGGCTGAGCATGGTGAGCGTGCTTTCCAGGCCGATCTTGACGTTGACCGTTTCGCGCGCCGGGCTGCGGTCCATGTGGCTATAGCGTTTGACCGCCTGGACCAGCTCGCTGATCCGGCCGCTGGCGGAAGCGATCTCCGCCAGCAGGCGATCGGCGGAGAGCGTGCCCTCGATCCAGTTGAGCACCGCCGGCAGCGACGCGCGCGGCAGCTGGGCGGCGAGCGGTTCGAGGTCGTCGACGGTGATGCCGACCTCGACCAGCACCTCGGCGAGCGCCCAGGGCGTCGCGTGGCCGTGCGCTTCGAGCCAGTCGCCGATGGCGTCTTCGCGATCGCCGCGGACCAAGGCCGAGAGGGTTTCGTCGGCTTGAGCGCTGCGGGTTGCGGCCAGGATCGGACCGACGGCCGCCCACTGTTCGCCGCCCAGGCCGTGCGCCATCAGGCCGCAGACCCGCTCGGGCAGGCGGTCGATCTGCTGGCGCAGGGCGTCGGCGCTGCGCTGGATGGCGGCGGCGGGATTGTTGAGCTCGTGCGCCAGGCCGGCCGAAAGCTTGCCCAGGGCGGAGAGCTTCTCCTGCTGCTGGCGCAGCTTGGCCGTCGAGCGGACGCGGTCGGTCATGCGCTCGACGAGCCGCTGGATGAGCTCGGGGCAGCGCTGGACCAGTTCGGGAAACGACGTCCGCTGGACCTGCAGCATCTGGAGCGCGCCCTCGGCGATGCCGTCGCCCTGGAACTCGACCATCCGCGAGTAGGGCAGAACGCCGGTGATACCGCCTAGCCCGACCGTCGGCAGCATGCGCCGGCGCGCGCCTTCGTGCAGGCGAATCCGCATGCCCCCTTCGAGCACGATCGCCATGACGTTGGCCGGCTCACCCGGACGAAAGACGAACTCGCCGTCGGCATGCGCCGTGAGCGTGCCGTTGTCGAGCAGCCACGTCAGCTCGTCGTCGGGCAGATCGCCGAAAGTCTCGAAGGTGCGGAGCCGGTCGCGGATGTCGTCGCGTGCAAGCGTTTCCATAGCGCTCACAATCCTGACAGATGGCGATGGACGAAGTGGATGGCGACCGAGCCTTCGCCGACCGCCGAGGCGACGCGCTTGATCGACTGATGGCGGACGTCGCCGGCGGCGAACACGCCCGGGATGTTGCACTCGAGCAGGAAGGGATCGCGCGGCAGCGGCCAGTTGCGCAGGTCGTCGGGGGTGAGATCGGCGCCGGTGCGCAGGAAGCCGTGCGCATCGCGGGCGAGCAGGCCGTCGAGCCAGGCGGTGCGCGGCGCGGCGCCAATGAAAATGAAGAGATACCGCGCCTCGACGTCGTAGATGGCGTCCTCGATGCGATCGCGCAGCGTCAGCCTTTCGAGATGATCGTCGCCGTGGCAGGCGGTGACCTCGGTGCTCAGGCGAACCTCGATGTTCTCGGTTGCCTCGATGCGGTCGACCAGATAGCGCGACATCTTGCTGGCCAGATCGCCGCCGCGCACGAGCATCACGACGCGCTCTGCGTAGAGTGCGAAGTGCAGCGCCGCCTGGCCTGCCGAGTTGCCCGCGCCGATCGTGTAGACGGTTTCACCGCGGCAGGCGATCGCCTCGGTGAGCGCGGCGCCGTAGTACACGCCGCGGCCGGTCAGCGCCTCGGCGTTGGCCGCCGGCAGCCGGCGCCAGTCGACGCCCAGGCAGAGCAGCAGCGTGTGACAGCGCAGCTCGGTGCCGTCGGCGAAGCTCAGGATGCGGTACGGCCCATCGCTGCCCAGACCGGTGACCTCCTGCGGCGTGAGGATCTCGACCTCGAAGCGCTGGGCCTGGATCGTCGCCCGTCGGGCGAGCTCCGAGCCCGAGAGCCCGCTGGGGAAGCCGAGGTAGTTCTCGATCCGGCTGCTGGTGCCTGCCTGGCCGCCGGTGGCCTGGCGCTCGAGCAGCACGGTGCGCAGTCCTTCCGAGCCGCCATAGACCGCGCCGGCGAGGCCGGCCGGACCGCCGCCGACGATCGCCAGATCGTAGAACGGCGCCGCGGCCTGGGTGCGCAGGCCCAAATGCTGAGCGACGTCGCGGGTCGACGGTGCGGTCAGCCGCGGGCCGTCGGGCAGCAGCACCAGCGGCAGCTGCGCGTCGCGCGCCGCTTCGTCGTCGGACGGACCGAGCAGGGCGAGCGCCTCGTCGTCGCGTTCGACGTCCAAGAACCGGTACGGCACGTGGTTGCGGGCGAGGAAGTCCTTGAGTGCGTGCGCCTCGGCCGACCAGCGATCGGCGACGATGCGGACCCCGGCGTAGCCCGGGCGATGCGCCGCCTGCCAGCTCTCGAGGAGCTCGTCGAGCACCGGATAGAGCTTGTCTTCGGGCGGATCCCAGGGCTTGAGCAGATAGTGGTCGATATGGGATTGGTTGATCGCATCGATCGCGGCGTTGGTGTCGGCATAGGCGGTCAGCAGCACGCGGCGGGTGTCGGCGGCGCGCTTGCGCACAGCGGCCAGCACCTGGACGCCTTCCATGCCGGGCATGCGCTGATCGGAGAGCACCAGCGCGACGGGCGCGTTGCGCTCGTCGAGCTCGTCGAGGGTCGCGAGGGCTTCTTGGCCCGATGTTGCGCGGAGGATGCGGTAGCGGTCGGCGTAGCGCTGACGCAGATCGCGCGCTACGGCGCGCAGCACCTGCGGGTCGTCGTCGACGGTCAGGATGGTCGGTTTGACATGCATATCCGGAAGTGGGGTCCTCGATGGCGGAGGGTTGACCAGATTCAGGGTGATGGGACGGTCGAGCTGGCCGGCGACGCGTCGGATCCTGACGCTTTCGCTGCGACGACGGCGGCGGTCGTCATGGGCGGGAGCGTCCAGCGCAGCCGATCACCGTCGACCGTCGCTGTGCGGGTGTCGCCGCCGCCGTAGAGCGTCGCGTAGGTACCGGATGCCGCACCGAGTCCATCGACCGGCAGCTCGATCGTGCGCGCCTGCT
>JBCCOR010000498.1:0-4116 GCA_039025295.1 Acidobacteriota bacterium | reverse complement strand
GCGGTGGCGCGCGCGCCGCTGCGTCTGGCGATCGCGTCGGGGGTCGCGATCGCGCGCGCCGCGCGGGCGACCTCGATCGCGCGCCTGGAGCGCGCCGAGCGCGCCGAAACCCTCTTCGCCCAGGCGGTGGTCAACGAAGAGCGCAAGCTGACCGCGGGCAGCTCGACCCTGATCGACGTGATCTCGCAGCGCGATCGTCTGACCAGCGCCGAGCAGCGCCGCATTCGCGCGCAGCAGGCGCTGGCCAACGCGCTGGTCGATCTGCGCTTCCAGACCGGTACCCTGCTCGCCGCCGACCCCGTCGCCGCCGACCCCGTCGCCGCCGACCCCGTCGCCGACGACGCCGATCCCACCGACCCCACCGACCCCGTCGCCGCCGCGCCTGCCGCCGATCGCGTGCGCGTCGTCGATCTTCTGACCCCGCCCGTCGTCCTTGCGTCCGGCGCCGATGCGCCGGTCGTCGACGAACCGCTGGAGCGCTGAGCCGTGTCCGACAAGATCTTCCGCAAAGTGGCGCTCGAGCGCCTGTCGTCGCCCGAGAAGCTCGATCAGCTGATTCAGATCACGCGCAGTCAGGACTGGCTGGCGCTGCTCGCGCTCGGCGTGCTGCTGACGGCCGTGATCGCCTGGTCGTTCTACGGCGTGATCCCGACCGAGGCGACCGGCACGGGCATTCTGCTGCGCCGCGGCGGCGTGGTGCCGGTGGTGGCGGCGAGCGCGGGGCAGATCGATCGCATGGCGGTGGCGGTCGGCGATCCGGTGGCCAAGGGCGACGTGATCGCCGTGCTGCGCCAAGAAGGCTTGGCGCGCCAGCGTGACGACGCGCGCGCCCGCCAGCAGGCGGTGCAGGACGACTACGCCGCCCTCCTGCGCTACGCCGACGAGCAGCGCCGCCTGCGCGCTCGCGGCGAGGCCGGCGAGCGCGCCAGCCTGACCCAGCAGATCGAGACCGCGACGCGCGAGATCGAGCTGCTCGACGCGCGTCTGAGCGAGGAGCGATCGCTTCTCGAGGACGGTCTGGTCACGCGCCAGGCGGTGCTCGCCACCGAGCAGCAGCTCAACACTGCCCGCGGCGAGAAGGCGCGGCTCGAGCTGCAGCGCGAGAACCTGGCGCTCAAGCGGCTCGAGGACGAGCAGGCGCTCGCCCAGCAGATCGCCGCGCGCGAGACCGAGCTGCGCGAGCTCGAGCTGACCCTCGGCGAGCTGACCGCGTCGCTCGAGGAGAGCGTCAACGTGCTGTCGCCGTCCGACGGTCGGGTGGTCGAGCTGCTCACCGGTCGCGGTGATGTGGTCAGCGCCGGCACCGCGATCCTCAACCTCGAGCAGGCGGCGGTGACGGCCGACGACGAAACCCTGCAGGCGGTGCTCTACATTCCGGCGGCGCTCGGCAAGCAGGTGCATCCGGGCATGATCGTGCGGGTCTCGCCGAGCACGGTCAAGCGCGAGGAATACGGCACGATCCTCGGCGAGGTGACGTGGGTGGCCGCGTTCCCGTCGACCGCGCGCGGCATGGAGCGCCTGATCGGCAACCGCAGCCTGGTCGACCGCATGATGCTCGAGGGACCGCCGATCCAGGTCGACGTGCGCCTGCTGCTCGATCCCGCGACCCCGACCGGCTACCGCTGGTCGTCGTCGCGCGGACCCGACGTTCCGATCACCAGCGGCACGCTGGCCAGCGGCAGCGTGGTCGTGCGCGAGGCGGCGCCGATCGAGCTCGTGATTCCGATGCTGCGCGGACGGCTGGGCCTGTGAGCGACGCGGACACGCAGGCGACCGGCGCCGACCGATCTGCCCGCTGGCGCGGTTTGACTGCCCGCTGGCGCGGCTTGACCGCCCGCTGGCGCAGGCTGCGCGACGCCGTGCGGCCGCCCAAGGGCGCGACCCAGCGCGTGCGCGCGCCGACCGTGCTGCAGATGGAGGCGGTCGAGTGCGGTGCCGCCAGCCTGTCGATCGTGCTCGCCCATCACGGTCGCTGGGTGCCGCTCGAGGTGCTGCGCCAGGCGTGCGGCGTCTCGCGCGATGGCAGCAAGGCGAGCAACGTGCTCAAGGCCGCGCGCCACTACGGCCTCGTCGCCAAGGGCTTCAAGCGCGAGCCCGAGCAGCTGCTGCGGCTGCCGATGCCGGCCATCCTGCACTGGAATTTCAACCACTTCCTGGTGATCGAAGGCTTCGGCCGCGGCGGTCGCGTGCATCTCAACGATCCCGCCAGCGGCCCGCGCATGGTCGCCTGGGAGGAGCTCGAGCGCGCCTTCACCGGCGTCGTGCTGGTCTTCAAGCCGAGCGACGGCTTCGAGATCGAGCGCCGGCCGTCGCGCATCGCGGCGTTCGCGCGGCGGCTGAAGGGCACCGGCGTGGCGCTCGCCTTCATCATCGCGGCGAGCGTGGCGCTGGTCGTGCCGCAGCTGGTGACGCCGGTCTTTCCGAAGATCTTCCTGGACCAGATCCTGCTCGACGGGCGCTACGAGTGGATCCGTCCGCTGATGATCGCCATGGGCCTGACCGCGCTGGTGATCGGCGTGCTCACCTGGATCCAGCAAAGTGCGCTGCTGCGCCTCGAGACACGCCTGTCGCTGTCGGCTTCGGGTCGCTTCATGTGGCACGTGCTGCGCCTGCCGGTGGCGTTCTTCAACCAGCGCTTCGCCGGCGACATCGGCGGGCGCGTGGCGATCAACGACCGCGTCGCGCGCCTTCTGTCGCGCGATCTGGCGACCCACAGCCTCAACGCTGCGACGGTGATCTTCTTCACCCTGGTGATGCTGACCTACGATCCGCTGCTGACCGTGTGCACCCTCGGCCTGACGGCGATCAACATCGCCGCGCTGCGCCTGGTCGGGCGCGCGCGCGTCGACGGCAGCCGACGGCTGCAGCAGGACCAGGGCAAGATGGACGGCGTGTCGGCCAGCGGCCTGGGCATGATCGAAACGCTCAAGGCGACCGGCTCGGAGTCGCAGCTCTTCACGCGCTGGGCCGGCTACCAGGCCAAGGTGGTCAACGCCAGCCAGGCGCTGGCGCGCACCACCGAGGTGCTCAACGCGCTGCCGCCGCTGCTCGCCGCGATCAACAACGCGCTGGTGCTCGGCCTGGGCAGCCTGCGGGTGATGAACGGCGGCCTGACGCTGGGCGGGCTGCTGGCGTTCCAGGTGCTGGTGTCGCGCTTCACCGCGCCGATCCAGGGCCTGGTGCAGCTCGGCGGCACGCTGCAGGCGGCCGAGGCCGACATCGCGCGCCTCGACGACGTGATGCGCTATCCGATCGATCCCGAGACCGACGCCGACGTCGAGATGGCCGCCGGCGACGCGCCCAAGCTCGCCGGCCGGCTGACGCTGCGCGGCGTGACCTTCGGCTACAGTCCGCTGGCGCCGCCGCTGATCGAAGACTTCGATCTCGATCTCGAGCCGGGCCAGCGGGTGGCGCTGGTCGGCGGCTCGGGCAGCGGCAAGTCGACCATCGCGCGCCTGATCGCCGGCCTGCACCAGCCGTGGAAGGGCGAGATCCTTTTCGACGGCCAGACGCGCGCGGCCATACCGCGCAACGTGATGCAGCAGTCGATGGCGGTGGTCGATCAGAATGTCTTTCTCTTCGCCGGCACGATCCGCGACAACCTCACGCTGTGGGATCCGACGGTGTCGATGCCCGATCTGATCGGGGCGACGCGCGACGCCGATATCCACGAGGTGATCGCAGGTCGCTCGGGCGGCTACGACAGCGCGGTCGACGAGGGCGGCACCAACTTCAGCGGCGGCCAGGCGCAGCGGCTCGAGATCGCCCGGGCGCTGGTGGCGCGGCCGAGCCTGCTGCTGCTCGACGAGGCGACCAGCGCGCTCGATCCGACCACCGAGATGATCATCGACCGCAACCTCCGCCGCCGCGGCTGTACCTGCCTGATCGTCGCCCATCGCCTGTCGACGATCCGCGACGCCGACGAGATCATCGTGCTCGACCGCGGGCAGGTGGTGCAGCGCGGCACGCATGATCGCCTCAAAGACGAAGACGGCCTCTACGCCCGCTTGATCCAGGACCACTGCCGCCCATGGCCTACGACGATCTGTTCGAATGCGGGGCTATCGCCCGGGAGAGCGCGCTCGGCGACGTGCTCGCCGCGCGCGGCGACCGCCG
>JBCCOR010000497.1:0-4129 GCA_039025295.1 Acidobacteriota bacterium | reverse complement strand
CGTGTCCGAGCCCGCCGCGCCTCCATCATCCCCGCACCCACCCCGCCATCGGGTCGTGGTCACCGGCATCGGCCTGATCTCCCCGCTGGGCATCGGCACTGACGCCACCTGGGACGGCCTGATGACCGCGCGCAGCGGCATCGGACCGGTCACGCAATTCGACGCATCCGATCAGGTGTGCCGGATCGCCGGCGAGGTCGACGGCTTCGATCCCGCCGACTTCTTCCCGCGCAAGGACATCAAGAAGACCGACCGCTTCATCCAATTCGCGGTTGCGGCCAGCGAATTCGCGCTGCAGGATGCGAAGCTGCCGATCGACGACGACAACCGCGACCGCATCGGCGTGGTGATCGGCTCGGGGATCGGCGGCCTGCCGACGATCGAAGCCAACCTGCGGGCACTGATCGACCGCGGGCCGAGCCGGGTATCGCCGTTCTTCATCCCGTCGCAGATCGTCAACATGGCCGCCGGTCAGGTGTCGATCCGCAACGGCCTGCGCGGCCTGAGCACCGCGCCGGCGACGGCCTGCACCACCGGCCTGCACGCGGTCGGCGACGCCTTCCGCCACATTCAGTTCGGACTCGCCGATGCGATCGTCGCCGGCGGCACCGAGGCGGTGCTGACCCCGCTTTCCTTTGCCGGCTTCGGCCGGATGAAGGCCCTCTCCACCCGCAACGACGAGCCGGAGCTGGCCTCGCGTCCGTGGGATCGCGATCGTGACGGCTTCGTCATGGGCGAAGGCGCGGGCATTCTGGTGCTCGAGCGGCGCGATCTGGCGCTCGCGCGCGGCGCGCGCATCTACGCCGAGATCGTCGGCTACGGCATGAGCAGCGACGCTTACCACATCTCGGCGCCCGATCCCGACGGCGACGGCGCCGCGCGGGTCATGCAGATCGCCCTCGCCGACGCCGGACTCGCGCCCGACGCGATCGCCTACGTCAACGCCCACGGCACGTCGACGCCGCTCGGCGATCTCTCGGAGGTGCGGGCGGTGGAGCGCGTCTTCGGCGACCACGCCCAGAAGCTGGCGATCTCGTCGACCAAGTCGGCGACCGGTCATCTGCTCGGCGCGGCGGGCGGCCTCGAATCCGGCATTTTGGCGCTTGCGCTGCATCATCAGATCCTGCCGGCGACGCTCAACCTCGACCACGTCGACGAGCAGGCCAATCTCGACTTCGTGCCCAAGACGCCGCGCCCCTGCAGCTTCGATCACGCGCTGACGAATTCGTTCGGCTTCGGCGGCACCAACGGCGCGCTGATCATGCGTCGCGTCGCCTAGTCGATGACCGGCGCGGACCCGTCGCGGCCCGACCCGCAGCCCGATCGTCCCGCCGACGCCGCGCCGCCCGCGCCCGATCGCTGGCCCGGGCGCGGCATGCCGCTGCTGCCCGCCGGCCTGCGCTTCGCGCTGTATTTCGTCATCGCCTTCAACCTGGTGCACATCGGCACGCTGATCGCGGTCGATCTGCTCGATCCGAATTTCGACCTGGCCGCGCTCGCCGAAGAGGCGCGCACGGCGATCGAGCAGGGCGACGACGACGCCGTCGACACCCTCGAGCAGCGCATGGATCCGGCCCTCGCGCTGATCGGGCGCATCCTGATGCTGCCCGCGCTGGCGTTTGTTACCTGGCTGTTCCTGCACGTGATCGACGCCCGCCGCCCGGCGTCGCGCATCGGCCTGACCCTGCCCGACCTGCGCACGGGCGCGTGGCAGACGTCGATTGGCCTGGCGGCTCTCGGCCTGGTCGCCGTGCTCGGACCGTGGCTGGCGATCGTCGCCGCGGTCGGTGATTTCGTTCCGGCCGCCTACGCCGCCGACGCCATCCAGATCGACGCCGCCGCGCCCGACGCCGCGCAGCCGATCAGCCTGCTGCAGCTGCCGCTCGTGCTGCTCGGCCTGGCGCTCTCGGCGCTGATCGAGGAGTGGATGTTCCGGGGCTATCTCTACAGCACCCTGCGCGAACGCTTCCGCTGGATCCACGCCGCCGGCATGATCAGCGTGCTCTACGCCTTTCTCCATCTCGGCGCGCCGTGGGCCACGCCCGCCGCGCTGACCACCATCTTCCTGATCCAGCTGCTGCTGGCTGCGGTGCGCGAGGCGACCGGCAGCGTGCTGCCTGGAGCGCTCCTCCACGGCGCCTGGAACGCGGCCATCGGCACGCTGCTGTCGCTGCCGGTGAGCGGCACCGTGCTTTTCCCGCTCGGCACGCCGCTGCAGGCGCAGGGGCCGGACGGCCTGACCGGCGGCAGCTTCGGCCCCGAGGGCAGCTGGCTGATCGCCGCGCTGCTGCTGCCCTGGCTGCTGCTGCTCACGCAGCGCCTGGGCGACCGCGGGCCGACCGCCAAACCGCCGGCGCCAGATCCGCGCGGCGACGGCGTCCGACCGCCGCACGCCGACGGCTGAGACCGCGCGTCAGGCGCGCCAGCGGTCGCGGTTGGCGTCGTGGATCGCGCGCAGGATCGCCGGCACGTCGTGCTGCGGCCGCCAGTCGGGATAGTCGGCGCGGAAGCGCGACAGATCGGAAATCCACCATTTGTGATCGCCGACGCGCGCCTGCGGATCGAAGCGATGGTCGAGCGCGCGTCCTGCGATCTCCTGACAGAGCACGATCGCCTCGCGCATCGAGCAGTGGCTGAAGCGTCCGCCGCCGATGTTGTAAACCGCGCCGGGTATCGGCGGCCGCTGCACCACGGCGTCGAAGGCCGCGATCAGGTCGGCCGAATGGATGTTGTCGCGCACCTGCAGGCCGTCGTAGCCGAAGACCGTGTAGGGCGTGCCGGTCATCGTGCAGCGCATCAGGTAGGCGAGAAAGCCGTGCAGGCGGGTGCCAGCGTGGTGCGGGCCGGTCAGGCAGCCGCCGCGGAACGACACCGTGCGCAGATCGAAGTAGCGTCCGTACTCCTGTACGAGGACGTCGGCAGCGACCTTCGAAGCGCCGAACAGACTGTGCAGGCAGCGATCGATCGGCATGGTCTCGGGAATGCCGTCGGCGTAGGGATGGTCGTCGGGCAGTTCGTAGCGCGTCTCGCGCGTCTCGAGCGGCAGCGCATTGGGACGATCGCCGTAGACCTTGTTGGTCGAGGTGAAGACGAAGACCGCCTCGGGCGCGTGGCGGCGCGTCGATTCGAGCAGATGCAGCGTGCCGTTGGCGTTGACGGTGAAGTCGGTGACGGGATCGCGCGCCGCCCAGTCGTGCGAGGGCTGCGCCGCCGCGTGGACGACCGCGACGAGCGCGTCGCCGACGGTGGCGAAGAGCGCATCGAGCGCCGCGGCGTCGCGAATGTCGAGATCGTGATGGCGGTAGCGCGCGCCGAGCTGGTCTTCGAGCTGCCGGCGGCGCGCGTCGGTCGACGCTTCGTCGCCGAAGAACGTGCGGCGCATGTCGTTGTCGATGCCGATCACGTCGTGGCCTTGGGCCACGAAATGCTCGACCGCCTCGGACCCGACCAGGCCCGCGGCGCCGGTCACCATCACCACGCTCATCGCAGCATCATCTCGCGGTCGGCAACGCGCATCAGGCGCGGCCGTCCGTCGCCAGGGCGGCGCGCAGCGTCAGCCGATGCCACTGCGAGTACAGCGCCAGGCCCGGCCGGCGCCGGCGCAGCGCGACGCGCAGGCGGCGTCCGTAGCTGCGCAGGAACCACAGCGGCAGCGGCTCACCGCGCCGACGCGCCGCGCGCACGGCGGCATACGCCTTCTCGCGCTTGAACGGCTGCGCCACGCCGCGGCGCTGCGCCTGGCGAAAGACCTGGTTCTCGTGCGGTCGCTCGACCGCCAGGGGCGCGCCGTCGTCGCGCACGATGTCGGCCAGCGGCATCATCCGCAGCCACAGGTCGTAGTCCATGCTGAAGCGCAGGGTCGGATCGAGCGGCCCGGCCAGCTGCCACAGATCAGCGGTCCAGAGCGTCGCGGGCTGGGGCACGGTGCGGCCATCGTAGGCCATCGCCGGCCAGCTCGGCGCGCGCGCGTCGATGCGGTCGACCGGCTGATCGGCACCGGCCGGAATCGACGCCGTGCCGAGCAGCACGGTCCGCCGGCGCCGCGCCATGCGCGCGCCGATGCGCGCCAGCGCACCCGGATGAAAGAGATCATCGCTGTTGAGCCAGCCGAGGACATCACCCGGTCGGT
>JBCCOR010000496.1:0-4133 GCA_039025295.1 Acidobacteriota bacterium | reverse complement strand
TCGTCGTCGGCGCGGCCGATGCTGCTCGAAGCGCGGCACGCGCTGCTGTGGGGGCAGTTCGAATACTGGCGCCTGCAGCGCGATCCGCTGACGTCGATGCGCGACGCCGAACGCCTGGGGCGCGAAGCCCTGGACCAGCTCGACGCACTCGCCCGGCTCGACCGCGCTCGACCGGCCGAGCGCGCCGAGGCGCTGCATCGGCTCGGCCGCATCGCCCACGAGCGTGCGACCCTGGTCGACTGGGTGCTGCACCGCAGCGATCCGCGTCCGCAGCTCGATCTGGCCATCGTCCGGATGTGGCGCGCGCTCGATCACGCCGAGAGTCGCCAGACGATCCTCGCCGATCTCGGCAGCAGCTACCGCATGCGCGCCAACTACGAAGTGATCTACGGTGCCGACGAGCGCCGCAGCCTGCGCGCCGCAGTGCGCATCCTGCAGACCACGCTCGCGATTGCGCCCGACAACCCCAGCGCGCATTTCCTGATCGGCGACACCTACCATCAGCTCGCGATGGCGCAAGAGCGGCGCGGCGCGCGCTACGGCGCGACGGCGGCCCGCGCCGACGACCACTTCGAACGCGCGCACAGCGCTGCGCATCCCGATCCGTGGACGCTGGGCCCGCAGTCGACCGCCGCGCTGCTGCAGGCGAAGTACGCCCGCGCCACCGGGCAGGATCCGTCCAGTGCGTGGCGTCGCGCCCGCGATCGCGCCGACGCCGCCGTAGCCCACGAGCCCACGGTCGTCGGCTTTCGCTTCAGCCGCATCCACGCCGATCTGTACGGCGCTTGGCTGCTGATCGAGCGACGGCTGCATCCGGAGCCCGGCCAGACGCGCGGGCGCGCGGTGGCGCTGCGACTGGCGAATGCGGCCGACGATCTGGCCACTGCCGCGGCAGCGCGGACCGACACCGCCGATGCGATCACAGGGCGCACGGTGTTCCAGCTCAATCACGCCTTGCTGCAGCTGCAGTGGCAGCTGACCGGCGACGCCCGTCCCGACGCCGCGCGCATGCGCTTGGTCCGCCGCCAGCTCGCCGATGCGATCGATCGGGCCGACGGCGCGCAGCACGTTGGCGCGGTGCGTCTCAACGCACTGCTGTGGGCGGCGCTGGCGGCCTACGCCCAGGACGGGACGGCCGCGCCGTGGGCCGCGCGCCTCGAACAGGCGCTCGACGACTTCGATCATGCGCTGATCTCGAATGCACCGACAGTGTGGCGCGGTGCCCTGCGCTGGCTCGAGGCGCTCGACTGCGGTGCATCACCCGCGCCCGCGAGCGCGTCGCCCGCAGCCGCCGCCCATCGTCCCTGGCGCGAGGCGCTGGCGAAGACACCGTGGGCCGCGGCCGACATCGGCGCCTGGCACAGCGCCCTCGCGTCACTGCCGCGGCGCGGCTGCGGGTCGTCGTCGCCCCACCAGCCTTGACGCACGGCGCGCCGATGCCGTACGATTTGCGTCCTCGCGACGAGAGTCGCCTGTCTCCCGCTGCGCGAACGATCTTCACATGCCATCCGCAGCCTCCACGCCGTTTGTTTTCCTCCACCTTCGAGGTCTTCCGTGAAAGCCGATATCCATCCCGAATACCACCCGGTCGTCTTCCTCGACGCCGGCGCCGACTTCGAGCTGGTTTCCCGTTCGACGATGAAGAGCGACGAGATCCGCACCATCGACGGCGTCGATCACTACGTGATCCGCCTCGAGATCAGCTCGGCCTCGCATCCGTTCTTTACCGGCAAGCAGCGCTTCGTCGACACCGCGGGCCGCATCGAGAAGTTCCGCCGCAAGTACCGCAGCTAACGCCCGACATTTCGAGAGACGAAGAGAGACACCACCGATATGGCCACCACCGCCAAAGTTGCCAAGAACGAACGACGCAAGAAGCTGGTCGCGCAGTACCGCGAGCAGCGTGCCACGCTGAAGAAGGCGTGGCTCGACCCCAGCCTGTCCGACGAAGAGCGCGACGCCGCCTACAGCAAGCTCAAGAAGCTGCCGCGCGACTCGAGCCCGACCCGCGTGCGCAACCGCTGCGTGCTGAGCGGACGCCCGCGCGGCTACTACCGCAAGTTCGGCCTGTCCCGCATCGCCCTGCGCGATCTCGCGCTGCGCGGCGATCTGCCGGGCGTCATCAAAGCCAGCTGGTAAGACGCCTCGCGCTGACGCGCAACGCTGCGCGAACGGCCCGGACGGCTCCCTCGGGAGACCGCCGGGTCGTTTGGCGTGTGCAAAAAAATCCGCGCACTCAGAAGCCTCCGCCCCCGGGGCCCAGAGGCGTCACAACCGTGCCCTCGGGGCGCAGGGGCGGTGCGACCGGCGGCGCCGGCGGCGGCCAGCTCGCGGGCGGCGGAATCGACAGGACCCGCGGCGGATTGCCCGTGCCGGGAAACACCTGGATGGCGGCGTAGCGAATGCGGCTCGCGACGCCGTAGCTCGACTGAATCGTCGCGATGCGCCGCGACAGATCGATGTTGGCCACCTGCGTGCGCACCTGCCCGTCGCCCAGCGGCTCCCAGCTGAAGGTGCCCGGATAGCCGAGGTTGATCGACAGCTGCGAGAGCACCTGCGCCAGGCCCGCATCGAGCAGCGCCTCGGCCTGCACGCGCTGCAGCGTGCGGCGATGGAGGAGTGCACGCTCCTGGATCTGGATCAGCAGCATCGCCGTCGGCGCGCTCACCAGCACCGCCAGGAGCAGCGCCAGCATGATCACGTAGCCGCGGCGGCCGCGCGGGCGCACGCGGCGATGCGGCGCATCGCGATTCGTCGTCGCGCGCATCGTCATCGCGTCACCAGCGCCGGCCGCCGGCACCGCGCAGCATGACCATCAGCCCGAGCCGACGGTCGCGCGGCACGGGCGGCAGCGAGGTCGCGGCGAAGATGTCGAGTGGACTCTGCCAGTAGCCGATCTCGACCTCGAGCAGGGTTTGATCGAGGCTGGTGCGCTGACGCCAGCGCCAGGTGTGGACGTTCTGCAGGATCAAGCGATCGCCGAGATCGACCGACGGATCGGCGTGGTCGACCAGATTGCGGATCAGGCGGTCGTCGTCGCGCCGGTACTGCACGCGAAAGAACGTCGGCTCGCCGGCCGGCGTCGGCACGATCGGATGGGCGGCGACCAGGCGCAGATCCGTCGGTGACCAGCCGAAGCCGCCGATGCCGAGCGTTTCGCGCGCGCGGCCGATGTCGGCCCGCAGCTGCGCCCGTGCCAGCAGCACCGCCGGCGGCTCGGCGCTCTGGCTCAGCCGCGCCATGCGCCGCTGGCTGTTGACCAGAATCGACGCCGTCAGGCTGAGCAGGACCGCCATCACCGCGAACGACACCACCAGCTCGACGAGCGAGAAGCCGCGCGTCGATCGGCGAACGGCGCGATGCGTCGGCCGGGCAAGGCTCACGGCGGGGTCCATAGATAGGTCACCACGCTGCGTTCGTAGGGCTGGCCGGCGACGCCGTAGCGCACGGTGATCGTCGCCTGACGAAAGCCGACGGGCACCAGCGACGTTTCGACCACCTCGACCGTCAGCAGCTCGCTGCGCCGCTCGTCGGCCGGCGGCACGGGCAGGTTGTCGGCGTCGATCTGGCCCGAAGCATCGAGGATCAGGCCGCCCGAGCGAACGCCCTCGACGCTCGCTTCGAGGGCTGCGAGCGCTTCATCGTGCGCGTCGAGACGCCGCTGCCACGCATAGGTTTCCGCCTGCACGGCCATGCCCAGCAGCAGCACGACCCCGAAGAGCAGAAACGCGATGGTGACCTCGATCAGGCTGAAGCCGCGCGCGCCGGCAGCAGGCCGGCTCGATGTGGACGACGTCGGGTGCATGCCCACCATGTTTCCAGCATACCGCAGCGCCGCCCGACCGCCGTCTGCAGGCGCGCGATCGACGGCTGTCATCCCGGCGACTTGACGATGCGCAGGCAATGCATTACTCTATCCGGGTAAACGGATTGAATGTTTCCGCCACAGCGCGAGCAAAACCGACCCGACACCGTGCCAACCACAGCCACATCCTCAACGTCCACCGCCCACGCCGGTCCGATCATTCTCGATTACGCGGCCGTGCTGACCGAGCTCACCCGCTGCCGGCTGCTGACCGCGACCGAACGCCACGAGCTGACGGTCTCCGAACTGTGCCGCGTGCTGCAGCTGC
>JBCCOR010000495.1:0-4135 GCA_039025295.1 Acidobacteriota bacterium | reverse complement strand
GCCGGCAGCACCAGCTCGGCGGCGCGCAGTGCCTGCACCGGATCGTGGGGGCGTAGCCACAGGAGGCGAGGCAGCTCGACGCCCAGCGCCGCCGCGCGGTCGGCGTCGAGGCCGCCGGCGAGGTCGATCAGCGCCGCGGCGTGGCCGCGCGCAGTGACGCTCGCCAGGGCTGCGAGGACGAGCCCGAAGCGCCCCGACGAGCGGCCACCGATCAGCTCGATCGTCCGCCGACGGTGCAGGCCGCCGCCGAGCAGGGCATCGACCGCGGGCACGCCGACCGACAGCCAGTCGCTGCGGCCGTCGCGCGTCGTCGATGCATCGAACAGCGGCGCCGCGGACGCGGTCGCCTGCGGCCACGCGCTGCGCGCGACCGCGCCTGCGTCCGCCGCCGTGCGCGTCGGTGTCGCCGCGGCGTTCTGGCGGCCGGCGTGCTGACGACCGGCGAGCTGGCGGCCGGTGGCGAGCCCGCCGCCGAGTCCGCGCGCCTGCAGGCTGCGCTGCAAATCGTCGCGCAGCCGGCGCGGATCGTCCGCGGTCGATGCGGGATTCTCGGCCGGCAGGGCGGCGGAGGAGGGCGTGTGGACCATGTACGCATCGTAGGCGTAAAAAAGGCGTAAGTCAAGATCGACGTGGTGCCGCCTCGACGGAGCCAATGAGGCCAAATCACTGATAAAAGATGATTTGCTTCGTCGGATGCGCTAGAGGGTCAGGATGGTCTGCCCGCCTTCGAAGAGCGTAATCGGACCGTCCTGCGACACCGTCACCGCCAGGCAGCGGACCTCGGCGGTCATCTTCGCCGCGCTGCTGTGGCGCGCCCCGCGGCCGGGCGTGGTGTCGGCGACGGTGTCGGCGTGCGGCCGCAGCAGCACCATGCAGCTGCGGAAGGTGCCGTCGAGATCGATCACGGTGGCGCCGTCCTGGCGGGCGAACGTGATCAGCTCCTCGTCGCTCAGCTCGTCGATCGGCGTGCGCTCGATCCAGGCGATGTGGCTGATCTCGGGCGCGTCGGAGCGCTCGAGAACGGCGTCGGCATCGCCGAGCAGAAAGAGCGCGCCGTGGCTGACCTCGGTCATGCGGAACGCGCAGCGCAGCAGCCGGCGGACGAGATCGAGATCGTAGACGCCCTGCTCACGCAGGCGGCCCATCACCTCGCGCAGGTTGCCGAGATGCTCGGGCTGCCAGTCGCCGTGGGCATAGCGCCCGACGATCTCGCCATCGGTGAACACCCGCGCTTGATGGCCGCCCGACGGCACGTAGAAGACCATCGCGCCGGCGCGCTCGCTGATCTGCGCGTGCTGCCGGAAGCGCGGCCCGAACAGGCGTCCGCCGTCGCCCTCAGGCGGGTACTTCGGCAGGCGGCGGATGCCGCGCACGTAGCCGTGGGGATCGACCACGTAGCCGAAGCTGTCGCCGTCGACCATGGTCGCCAGGCGCACCAGGCTGCGGCGGGTGCGGCGGATGTGCTCGTGGCGCAGCAGCTGCAGCGGCCCCTCGTCGAGCTCGCGCGCAATGCGGGCCGGGTCGCCGATGATCAGGGCGGTCGACAGCGGACGGCTCTCGTTCTCCATTTGCGCGATGCCGGCGACCGTGTCGCAGATGTGGACCATGGCGGTGGCGTCGATCGACTTGCGGCGCGCGAGATCGAGCAGATACTCGATGCCGGCATCGCTCATCCAGGCGTTCAGGATGCGCTCTTTCTCGAGCAGCTCTTGAAGCCGCTCCGGACCGACCTGAACGCGCGTGATCGTCTGCCGATGGCGGGCGGCGCGCGGATAGAGGGCGTCGATGTGGCGCGCGTAGCGCTGGGTGATGAGCGGACGCCAGCGGTCGCTCTCGTCCTGGAACAGGCGGGCGGTCTCGCCCTGCTCCTGCTCGACCAGCACGTATTTGACGATCCGTCGCCAGCGATCGAGGCCGACGTTGACCCGGGCGACGTCCTGATCGACCAGCGCCTGCACCTTCGGGTGCGCGTGCGTGGTCATGTCTTCGCCGTCGCTCTGCGGGCTGCGCCAAATCCAGGGCAGGGGATTGGCCGTGGCGGCGTCGGCGCGCAGCACCAGGCTGCTGCGCTGACCGCCTTCGCGGCCGTCGTCGCTCGCGCCGTCGCCCGCGTCGGCGTCGCCCGCGTCGGCGTGGGGTTCGTCGATGCCCACTTTCTCGATCAGCGCGTCCAGCGCCGGCACGAGCAGCGCGCTGACGTAGGGTCGCCCTTCGGCGATGACCGCGGCGTGGGCGATCGACGGACTCGCGACCAGCGCGCTTTCGATCGCTTCAGGCGACACCTTGTGACCGGTCGACAGCACCATCACCGCGCGCTTGCGGCCGGTGATCGCGAGCGTGCCGTCGTCGTCGATTTCGCCGAGATCGCCGGTGCGCAGCCAGCCGTCGTCGTCGAGCACCCGCTGGCTGACCGCTTCCTGCGCCCAGTAGCCGCGCATCACCGCCGGCCCGCGCACGCGCACCTCGCTGTCTTCGTCGAGGCGGACCTCGAAGTCGGGCGCCGGCGGACCGCAGCCGCGCCGCGGCCGCGCCGGATCGACCGCCGTCACCATGCCGCCGGCTTCGGTCAGGCTGTAGATCACGTAGACCGGCAGGCCGATGGCATCGAGGGTTTCGCGCAGCGCGTCCGACAGCGACGCGCCGGTGACGTAGAAGCGGCGGAAGCGTCCGCCCAGGCGTCCGCGGATGGCGCTGAAGAAGGTCATGTCGGCGCGGCGATGGCGATCGCGCAGATCGTCGTCGGCCGCGTCGCCTGCAGCGCGGTAGTGCTTGGCGGTGGCGAGCGCCCAATCGAACACCCGCTGACTCGACTCCGGCAAGCGCGCGATCTCGGGCACGATGATTTCGTTGTAGACCCGCTCGAGGGCGTTGGGCGTCGTCACCACCAGCGTCGGACTCGCCTGCTGCACGGTGTCGAAGACCACCTGACGATTGCGCCCCAGCGCGTTGGGCATGCCGCTGACGAAGTAGTGCAGGGTGGCGTCGAGAAAGATCGCGTCGCTCCACGGCGTGACGGTGAAGGCGAGATCGTCGTCGTCGAAGCGCATCCACTGCGCCAGGCTGCGCAGGCTCGCCAGGCGCTCCATCTGCCGGAACATCGCGCCGCGCGGGCGCCCTCCTTCGACCCGCGTGTACTGCAGCGTCGCCAGCTGGGTTGCGGGCACCGCGAGTGCGCGCTTGCGGGTGGTGTCGATCGCGTCGAGATCGAGGCGTTGACGCAGAAGCGCGGTGATTGTGGACGGCGGATCGCCGCCGTCGCCTGTGCCGCCGGCGGGCGCGCCGTGGCCGAAGGTCAGGATGCGCAGCGGCGGCGCGTCGCCGGCCGCGGCATCCGGCTCGCCGTCGCCGTCGGCGGCGAAGTGCGCGCGCAGGGCGTCGTCGGTGATCACCCAGTGGGCCTCGGCGTCGCGCACGATGAAGTGCAGCAGCTCGGGCGGCAGCGCGGGACTCAGCGGCACGATCGTGGCGCCGTTGAACAGGCAGGCGACGTAGCTCAGCAGCCAGTCGAGATCGTTGTCGCCGACCAGGGCGACGCGCATGCCGGCCGCCAGGCCGCAGCGCTCGAAGCCGTGCGCCAGGGTCAGCGCGAGATGGCGGAAGTGCCGATAGCTGAGATCCCGCCAGCGTCCGTCGGCCTGTAGCAGCCGAAAGCAGATCGGCAGCAGACCGCGGCGGCTGTGCCGCTGGCCATACACGTCCATCGCCTGCAGCAGTGCCTGATTGAGGGTGGTCACCCGGGTCAGGTCGACGGTTTCGGCGAGCGACGGTGCGGACGAAGCGAGTTCGGTCGGATTCACAGCATGCGACGGGTGGCGGCGAAGCGCCTAAAAACGAGAAAAACGATGGATGCGCGCGATGCGCAAACAAGAAAATCGCCTTAGCTTATCCGACATCTTCGATGGATGCGTGCTCGGCGGATGCGGTCGCGCCGCGCGCGTCAGGGCGCGCGCGACGCGATCGCGAACGCGTCGCCGGCGCTGTAGCCGACGTTCGCCGGGGCATACAGGCTCTGCACGACCGCCGGTGCGACGGTGAAGCGGCCGGCGACGCGGGCGCGCAGGCGGTGGCTGAGGCGCACCTCGCCCGCGGGCAGCTGGTCGAAGAACAGATCGACGGTGCTGTCGCCGATCGCCTC
>JBCCOR010000494.1:0-4153 GCA_039025295.1 Acidobacteriota bacterium | reverse complement strand
GGTCGGGAAATAGCCGAACATGCCGTGCGCCCAGTGGACGTCTTGGAGCACGCCCTCGGCGACGTGCTTGGGGCGCACACCGAGCAGCGCCTCCATGCCGTCGTTCCACGCCGCCGGCAAATCGGCGACCTGTAGATCGCCCGAGAACAGCCGCCGCTCGAGATCGAAGCGCAGCGCGATGTGGAGGTTGTAGGTCACCTGGTCAGCGTCGACGCGGATCAGCGACGGCCGCACCACGTGCAGGCCGCGCCACATCGCGTCGGCGTCGCAGGTCGACATCGGGAAGATCTTACGCAAGTGCGGCTGCAGCCAGCGCCAGAAGCCGTGGCTGCGGCCGACGTGGTTCTCCCACAGGCGCGACTGCGATTCGTGGATGCCGAGCGAGACCGAAACGCCGGCCGGCATGCGACGCAGATCCGGGCGCAGGCCCTGTTCGTAGAGCGCGTGGCCGAGCTCGTGGAGGATGCCCAGCAGCGCCGGGCGGAAGTCATCGGGCTGCCAGCGCCACGTCATGCGTACGTCGCCGGTGGCGATGCCGATGCAGAACGGATGCGCTGACTCGTCGAGCCGGCCGGCGTCGAAGTCGTAGCCGAGCCAGGCCGCCACCGTGCGGCTGAGGCGCAGCTGATCCTCGGGCGGGAAATCGCCGAGTGCACACGACTCGTCGATCGTCACGCCGCGCTCGGCAATCGCCTGCACGCGCGGCGTCAGGAACGCGCGCAGCTGATCGAAGAGCGGCTCGAGCATCGCGCCGGTCATCGCGGGCTCGTAGTGGTCGAGCAGCGCGTCGTAGGGCTCGGCGTCGGGCATCACCGCGGCCGCTTCCTCACGGCGCAGCGCGACCAGACGCTTGAGGCGCGGCGCGAAGCGGTCGAAATCGGACTCGAGGCGGGCCGTTTTCCACGCCATCAGGCCATCGCTCTGCGCCAAGGCCATCTCGCGCGCCAGGCGCTCAGGAATGCGCGTTGCGCGTACGATCTCGCGGCGCGCCACGCGCACGTGCGCGCTGAGCAGCTTGTCCTCGGTCTGCATGGCGAGCAGATCGACGCCGTCGAGGGCGTCCTGCAGCGCCGGCGCGGTCAGCAGGCGATGCTCGAGCGCCGCCAGGGTCGCGAGCGTCGCGGCGCGCGCCGGCTGGCCCTGGGTCGGCATCATGGTTTCCTGATCCCACTGCAGCATGTTGACGGCACCGCGCACGTCGACGATCTCGTGCCACAGCGCCGCGAAGCGCTGCACGACGTCGGCCGACGGCAGGGTGATGGTTCCGGTGGGCGGCATGGCGATGGTCGGATCGATCGGGGTCATGGTCGTCACAGCTCAAAAGGCGGGCCCGAAAACACGGGACGGGCACGCAGGGTTTCGATGTCGGCGGGACCCAGCATCTTCAAGAAAGCACCGTAGGCGGCAGGGGTCATGGTCAGCGACGCCTCGCGCGCGCGCCGCAGCGCCGCGACGTCCTCGGGCGTCGTCGGCAGATCGCGTTCCAACTGGGTCATGAACGCGTCGAGGTCGAAGGATGCAGGATCGAATCGGTCGGCTGCGTCTTCGCTCACAGGTCAGACTCCATCAGGCGGTCGTAGAGATCGGCGAAGCCGCGCTTGGCGAACTGCTGGCGGACGGCAGCGCGGTCGATGTCGCGATGCCGCACGAGCAGATCGCGGATGTCCTGCAGGTCGCGCGGCAGCCGCGGCGGATCCTGGGCGGCGCCGTGCAGCTTGAGCGCGATCAGGTGCTCGGCCCGCGGCACCGGCGCGCGCCACGCGTCGGTGATCGCGCGCGCATCCGCGGCGCCGAGCACGGCCTCGGCGGTCGGCGCCGCCAGGTAGATCACGTCGACCCGACCCGCGTCGGACGCCGCATGCACGTGGTTCGAGTAGCCCGTCGAACGATGCAGGGTGCGGTAGCCCTCGGCTTCGAGGAAGTCGACCAGCGCAGCCTGCGCGCGCTGCTCGACGAGCAGATCGAGATCGTAGGTCGCGCGGCTCACGCCGTAGGCATGAAGCGCGAAACCGCCCGCCACGGCGTGGCGCACGCCGCGGCCGTCGAGAAAGTCGGCAATGCGCGCGTGCACCGCGCGGACGTCCATCGCCGTCAGGCCTCAGCGGCCTTTCCAGTCGGCCCGACGCTTGTTGAGGAAGGCGTCGACGCCCTCGGCCTTGTCCTCGGTCGAGAAGCACAGGCAGAAAAGATCGCGCTCGTAGACAATGCCGTCCTCGATCGACAGCTTCTCGCTGGCGCGCAGCGCTTCTTTGGCGACGCGCAGGGTGAGCGGGCTGTGGCGGGCGATCTGGCCGGCGAGCTCGAGCGCGCGTCCGCGCAGATCGTCGGCGTCGACGACCTCGTCGACCAGGCCGATGCGCTGCGCCTCGGCGGCGTCGATCATCTCGCCCGAGAGCACCAGCTTCATCGCGTTGCCCATGCCGATCAGGCGCGGCAGGCGCTGGGTGCCGCCGCCGCCGGGAATCAGGCCGAGCTTGATCTCGGGCTGGCCGAAGCGCGCGCCCGACGCCGCGAGGCGAATGTCGCACGACGACGCCAGCTCGCAGCCGCCGCCAAGGCAGAAGCCGTTGATCATCGCGATCACCGGCTTGGGGAACGACGCCATGACGTCGAAGACGCGCGGGAAGCGCATCGCCTCGCGCTGGTCGAACGGACTGCGGCCTTCGAACTCGGCGATGTCGGCGCCGGCGACGAACGACTTCGGGCCGGCGCCGGTGATGACCACCGCGCCGACCGCGTCGTCGGTCGCAACGGCCTCGAGATGCGCCAGCATCTCGTCGCGCACGGCCTGGTTGAGGGCGTTGAGCTTGTCGGGGCGATTGATGGTCAGGATCGCGACGCGACCCTCGTCCTCACGCAGAACGGTCGGTTCGCTCATGATGGACTCTCCTCGAAATCGATGATTGGGGATGACGGGAATGGGATCGATGGATCAAACGATGGTCAATGCAGGGTCGGTCGACGCGGCGCTGGGGAACGCCGCGTCTGGGAAATCTTTCGTCAGCCGGCGCGCCGTAGACGCGCGTCGGCGGGCCGTTCGACCAGCGCCGCCAGGCCGAGTCCGCCCGAGACGCACAGGGTGGCGATGCCGTGGCGCTGGTCGCGCCGGTCGAGGCCGTGCAGCAGGGTGACGAGGATGCGCGCGCCGGTGGCGCCGATCGGATGACCGAGCGCGATCGCGCCGCCGTCGGGATTGACCCGCGCGGGATCGAACGGCAGCTGCGCCAGGCAGGCGAGCAGCTGACAGGCGAACGCCTCGTTGAGCTCGACCGCGTCGACGGCGTCGACGTCGATCGCGTCGGTGCCGCGCGCGGCCTGGCGATCGCGCAGCGCATCGACCGCCGGCACCGGGCCGATGCCCATGATGCGCGGCTCGACGCCGACCGTGGTCGCGTCGTGCAGGACGCCCGCGACCGGCAGGTCGTGGCGCGCGACCGCATCGGCGCTGGCGACCAGGAGCGCCGCCGCGCCGTCGGTGATGCCCGAGGCGTTGCCCGCCGTCACCCGGCCGTCGTCGCGAAACACCGGCTTCAGGCGCGCCAGCTTCTCCAGCGTGACGCCGTCGCGCGGATGCTCGTCGGCGTCGACCGTGGTCACAGCGCCCTTGCGGCCGGGCACCTCGATCGGCGCGATTTCATCGATGAAGCGTCCGGCGACGCGGGCCGCTTCGCAGCGCTGCTGGCTGTCGTGCGCCCAGGCGTCAGAGGCCGCGCGGTCGATGCCGGCCTCGTCGGCCAGCACCTCGGCGGTCTCGCCCATGATCAGCCCCGAGAGCGGATCGTCGAAGCCGTCGCGGTACATGCCGTCGACCAGCTCGGCGTCGCCGAGGCGCGCACCCCAGCGCGCCCGCGGCAGCAGATAGGGCGTGTTCGACATGCTCTCGGTGCCGCCGGCGAGCACCAGCGCGGCCTCGCCCAGACGGATCGCCCGCGCCGCCGCAAACACCGCCTGCAGGCCCGAGCCGCACGCCTGGTTGACGGTGAGCGCCGGCCGCCCGACCGGCACGCCGGCGGCATAGGCGATCTGGCGCGCGGTGTTGGGACCGCCGCCGGCCTGGCGGGCGTGGCCGAAGATCGCCTGATCGACCGCGGCGGCGCCCGCGTCCGGCCCGGCGAGGCCGGCGCGCGTCAGGCACGCGCGCGCCGCGTGCGCG
>JBCCOR010000493.1:0-4172 GCA_039025295.1 Acidobacteriota bacterium | reverse complement strand
GCGCTGCTCGACGCCATCCGCCGCGGCGACATCCCCGACGCCCTCCTCGGCGCAGGCGTGATCGTGGTCGGTATGGTCGATCCGACGCCCGCCGGCAAGCGCCTGCTGCGCTACATGTTCCGCAGTTCCCCCGAGGCGCTGCAGACCTTCGCCCGCGCGCTCAAGAACGTCGATCCGCAGGAGGCTCGCCGCCTGTTCGACAATCTGCAGAACCTGAGCGGCGACATCCAGCGCAACGCGGCCGACTCGGTGCGCAATCTGGTCAACCGCGGCGCCGATCCGTCTGCGGTGAACCGGCTGCTCAACAACAGCGAGCCGCATCGCTCGCTGTGGGCCGCCGAGGCGCTGACCCCGAGCGGCGCGAGCCAGTCGCTGCTCGGCCAGGTCTATGACATCGATTCGGACACGATCCGCCTTGCCGGCCGCGGCGGCGGCGGCAAGTACTTCGTGGCCACGCAGGGGCGTCTGCAGGTCGGCTTCAAGGTCGGCGGCAATCGCGAGGAATTCGAACTCCTGCAGCAGGTCTCGGCGTCGGGCGTGACGCCGGAGCCGATCCTGTTCGACGATTTCGGCGATACGCGCGTGCTGCGCATGACGCATATCGAAGGTCGGGCGCTATCGCCCGCGATGGTGCCCGACCTGAGCCTCGATCAGCGCCGTGCGCTCTATGCCGACATCGAGGACTCGGTGAATCGCGTCTATGACGTCGGCGGCTTTGTGCCCGATTCGGGCAATCTCGAGAACTACGTGCAGCGCCCCGATGGTCAGATCTTCCTGATCGACTTCGATCCGACCGCGGGCTACGTCAGCCGCGAGGAGGCGCTCGAGAACGTGCGCAACACGCTCGAACTCTAGCGCCAAGCGCGCGCATCTGAGCCGTCATCGAGGGCGCCTCCGACTCGGAGGCGCCCTCGATGCGTGTGCTGCGCCCACTCCATCGACAAAACATCGACAGCTGCCGCAGCGCCAGTGCCGACCTTCCCAGCTCCGGGAACCTGCAGGGGAACTGCGGGAATCAGCCGGGAACGCGCGACCGGAAGATTTCCCTGGAAAGAGCTTTTCTCAGATTTTGCGCATGCCTTTTTGGTATCAACCTTGCTCTGTCCATGAACAACCCCAATTCTGTGAATCGGGCTGATTTCGAAGCATCCTTTTGCCATTACCCTTCCGACGCTGGAGATATCCATCATGAACCCCAACACGACGATTGCCTCGTCCGTCCAACCGCCACCGCCACCGCCACCGCCACCGCCACCCGAACCGGAGATCATCGCGACCGCAACCCCAGCCGCGCCAGCCGCAACCGCAAGCGACGCCGGTGCGACGCAAGCGCAAGCACCTCCGCCGACCGCGCCGTCTGGACCGATCGACACGCTCGAGCCCGCGCCCGCGCCCACGCTCTTCGCCAGCGCGCCGCCCGCGGCGCAGGAACCCACGCGCAGCCAGGTCACCGGCGCGATCGGCCAGGCGCAGCAGGACCTCAGCGCGGCCTGGGTCGATCATGAGCAGAACGTGCCCAAGAACCTGCTGCAGGGCGCGATCGACTGGGCGCGCGGCGGCGATGACCAGGTCAAGAACATCCAGCGCACCATGCAGAAACTCGACGCGCTCCAGGCCGGCGTCCAGAACGGCTCGATCGCCCCGGGCGACGGTCTGCAGCAGCTCAACGCGATCATGCGCGACTACGGCGGCGAGGCCAGCCGGGTCTACGGCGTGATCGCCGGCAACGCCGAGTTCGGCGCCGGCGCGATGCGCGGCCTGCGCGACGGCTCGGCCGCGACCCTCGGCGTCGCCACCGGCAACCCGGTGCCGGTGCTGCTGCAGTCGGAAGCGACCAAGATCGCCACCACCGCCTCGGCGCGCGCCCAGGGCGTCGATCTGCCCAACGAGTCGTCGACGCTGATGTGGACCGAGTCGGCGATCTCGGGTGCGCTGCCGAACGTGCAGGACGCCGAAGTCGTCGCCGGTGCGCAGCGCCAGGCCGTGCGCGACGCCGCCACCTCGGCGGTCCAGGGACGCTTCATCCAGGCGCGCGTCGGCGCGCTGCAGCAAACCGGCATGAGCATGCCCAACGCTGTCTCGCGCGCGACGATCGAGTACGCCACGCTCGACGGCGGCGCCAACATGGCCGGCACACTCTTCGGCGGCGTCTTCGACGGCAACCTCTCCGACGCCGATCTCGCCAACCTCCGCGATCAGGGCATTCAGTCGGGCCTCAACATCCTGACCGCGCCGGTCTCGGGCCGCCTGGGCGCGTCGACCACCAACCCGCTCGGCCAGCTCGGCGTCGATCTGGTGACCAACGGCGGTCAGGCCACCCTGGGCACGCTCGCCACGCAGGGGCGCCTGCCGACGGCCGAGGAGTACGGCAACGTCGTGGGCGGCAGCCTGATGGGCAGCCTGGGCAGCGTCCAAACCAACCAGCAGATCCGCCAGAATGCCGTCGACGGCGTCGCGCCGCGCTTCACGCCCGATCCGGCGCTGACCGTCGGCGACTTCGCCGGACCGACGCCGAACGGCGCGCTGCAGGGCCTGGCCAACCGCGTCGACGGCGCGCGCCAAAACCTGGCGCAGGCCGGCCAGACGCTCCAGGACGGCGCCAACCGCGCGCTCGACGGCGCCAACCAGCGCATCGACGGCGCGCTGCGCACGCTCTCGGGCGATCCGGGCCTGCAGCTGGCGGGCGCGGGCGTGGGCGTCGATCCCTTCGCCGCATCGCCGCTGCCCGGCGGCGACGGCCTCGCGCCGCAGGCCATGCAGATGACGATCGGCGGACCGGGCGGTGGCGCGCCGCATCTCGACGGCCTGTCGCCGCGCGCGGCCAGCACGCTCTCGATGAACCTGCCCGAGGGTCAGATCAAGCGCCTGACCCAAACCCTCGGCACCGAGGTCACCAACCAGCTGGCGACCACCTTCGCTTTGCCGCCTGAGAACCTGGGCACCTTCGCCGAAACCCTGGGCAGCATGAAGAAGGGCTATCGCGAGAAGCTGGGCGCGGCGATGCAGAATCCGGCGCTGCAGGATTCGACCCGGATCGTGGCCCTCGAGCTGATCAACCAGGGCATTCATCCGAAGCCGATCACCGACGCCCTGACCACGCACGACAAGCCCGACCTCGTGCTCGGCCAGCTGCGCAACGCGACCGGCGGCGTGAGCACGCAGGCGATCAACACGCTGCTGCACCGCACGGGCATCGACGGCACGATCGACATCGCCAACGGCCTGCGCGGCCTGAGCGCGCACAACACGTCGGCGCAGTTCCACACGCTCGACGCGTTCGGTGGCCAGCTGATCGAGCGCCTTGCGACGCGCATCCAGACGATGGAGCAGAACAACGTGCCGGCGGCGACGATCCAGGCCGAGCTGCGCGGGGTCGTCGAGCTGTCGCAGCGCGAGATGGCGAGCGACGGTCACTCGATCCAGCGTCACGGCCCCGACGTGACCGACGCCGAGCTCACGAGTCGTCTGCAGACGGGCGTGGCCCCGGGCGACGTCAAGGCGGCCAACCGTCCGGCGAGACGCTCGAGCCGATTCGCCGACTACGCGACCCAGAACTTCGTGCAGCAGCGCGCGTTCGACGAGGTGATGAACCACTACGGCATCAACAAGAACACGCCGCCGTCGCAGGTGCCGTTCACGGTCACCAAAGGCTACTCACCACAGGTCGAGATCGACTGGGGCACGTCGGTCGGCACGGGCCAATACGGCCAGGGCAACCACAGCACCGACGTGCTGGTGCACCGCCCCGACGGTTCGTCGTCGATGCAAAGCGCCCAGCGCTTCACCTCGGCGACGCCGCTCAACAGCGGCCAGGTCACCAGCACGACGATCGGTCTCCAGTGGGACGACAAGAGCGGCGAGTGGAAGGTCAAGCAGTTCTACCCGGCAACCCCGACGCTGCCGGCCAACCAGGCCTCGCAGCAGGACAAGGTCTTCCTCCAGCGCGCGCTCTGAGCCGCATCCGATCCTCGCCTGGCGCGCGTGCGCGCCGCTTCTGGACGCCCGTCGACGCGGGCGTCCTTTTTCGTGCGCGGGTGGCCGGACGAACGTGCGCGGACGGTGCGGTACGATCCGCGCCATCGTGACCCGCGCGCCCCGCCTCGCCCCGCTGCCGATCGACGACGTCGTGCCCGACGTCCTCGACGCGCTGCGCGCGCGCGGCGCGGTCGTGC
>JBCCOR010000492.1:0-4175 GCA_039025295.1 Acidobacteriota bacterium | reverse complement strand
GTCTGTTCATGGCATGGGAAAATGGTTAACTCTCAATGTCGAATACATTTTTCTTGGCCTATCGTTGCAGATTCGCCACTGTATGTTGTTTATGTTGGTCCTAAGCTTACTAAGAAGTAAGGTTCTGGCTTACACTTAAGATGTTGTTGCTGAAGGTTCTTTGAAATCAGCCGAGATTGCGGTTCAATTCAATGTGGGTTCAGTCTGTCTGTGTTGCGCACGTATAGTGCTGTTGTCTAACTTATATTTGCCTCTGGCAGATTGACCCTGCGCGGCTTGGCTTCAGGAACTGTTATTAGACGCTGGTAGATTATCTATGAAAGCCACTGTAGATTTTGTGTAATTGGGTTTCTTCAGGTAAAGGCCTCTTCGGCAGCATTTTTGCTGATACTCTCCAGGTTAACCTGTGTTGCGCATTGCCTGATGGCTTTTACAATGCGCGAGATATTTGTTAGTGCGGCTAATCGAGAGGTCATGAAGCCGCGATTATTGTCGCTGGTAACAGTGTTGACCATAATGTTTTTCAAGATGAAGGCTGCGAACAAGTTCGTATCGCGCAAGTGGGCTATGGCGACGGTTGCAGCTTGCTAGCTCAAAGTTTTTCTCAGATATAGCTAATGTCTTGTGAATGACTTTGCAGCATGTCTAGAGATTAGGCTACAGGTCTATTGCAGTAATCCGAACAACGACCTCCAGGACCCTGCGATAGCCTTGCGACGTTCGAATCGCTTGGAGGTGGATGATGGGTTCGCAGAAAGACGGGACGATCACGCTGCTGCATCTTTCGGATCTGCACGCGCGGACGTCGACGGCGTGGGACGCGAAGCGCGTGACGCGGACGCTGGTCGACGACTTGAAGGCGCTGGCGGACGACGGTCTGCGTCCGGATCTCGTGCTGTTCACAGGTGATCTGGCGTGGGCGGGAACGGGACGCGAGTTCTCGCTGGGCTGGAAGACGATCGAGGCGGTTCAGGCGGCGTACGGTCCGCCTATTGCGGACGAGGCGGTGTTCCTCGTGCCGGGCAACCACGACGTCGATCGGACGAAGGTCGATATGCGCGATGGCTACTGGCTTCGCGGTACGAACCGCGACGAGGTCGAGTCACTGATCGCCGACGGCGGACGGAGCTGGAAGCAGCTGACGGCGCGGCTCGATCCATACCGGCGGTTTCTGAAGCGGCGCAAGCTCGATCATCTCTGCACCGACGCGAATCGCGCGATCTGGCACGCGCGGCATGAATTGGTCGGCACGTCGATCGGGCTCGCGGGTTTCAACACGTCGTGGACCTGCGGTGCGGATCGGGAGAAGGGCAGGCTGTGGATGGGCGCGCACTGGCAGCACGAGATGCTGCACGAAGCCGTGCACGACGCGAAGGTGCGGATCGCGCTGCTGCATCATCCGCCGTCGTGGCTGCACGAGCACGAGGCGCCAGCGTTCGAGGAGGCGCTGCAGCGGGACTTTCATCTCGTGCTCCACGGTCATCGCCATCGCGCGTGGGTGCGCGGCGGCCATCGCGATCACGCGACACTCGAGGCCGCTGCCTGCTACGACCGGGCGGATCGCGACAACGGCTACAGCTTGATTCAGCTTGATCTCGCAACGCAGCAGGTGCACGTGCATCTGCGGGAATACAAGTCCGGCGGCTGGGTGAAGCGCTGCGTGCCGGGCGACGCGCCCGACGGCGTGTGGATGCTCCCAGCCTCCTGGCTGGGCGACGCGGCCGACGCCGAATCCGCATCAACGCACGCGTCGATGATCGCTGCGGACGCGGCACCGGGCGGCCCAACGTCCTCGCTGTCAGCGGCTTCCGCGGAGCAGTCGCGCGAGATCCAGGAGTTGCTCAGACGCTTTCGCGAGACGCAAACCAATGAGAATGTCGAGATCGCGCTCGTCGGCTTTCCGTCGGTTCGGCTGCGTCTCGACGTCGAGCTCGAAGACGTCTACGTGCCGCTGCGCGCGGTCGCGCAGGACGCCATGAGCGAGCACAAGCAAAAGGCGTTCGGCGCGGGGCGCGAGCGCGACGCCGTGCTGCGCGGCGATGTCGACGTTCCGCTTGACGACGCATTCCGTCAGGCAAAGCACCAACGCGGCCTGGCGGTGATTGGCGATCCGGGCAGCGGCAAGACGACGCTCCTCAAGCACTTCCTGCTCACCGCGCCCGAGCTGCTCGGCCTGCCGGCCGATACGGTGCCGATCCTCGTCCTGCTGCGCCGGCTCGCGGCGCCTGATGCAGGCCTCCGTGAGGTGCTACAGGCGACGATCCGCGCCGATGCCTATTTCGACGACGCCCGCGCCAAGCAGCTGGTCGACCATCTGCTGGTCGATGCGCGCGTGCTGCTGCTGATCGATGGTCTCGACGAGGTGGCCGATGCCGACGTCCGCGCGCGGGTCACGCGCTGGATCGAGGCGGCTGCCCGCCAGCAGCGGCGGTGGCGCTTCGTGTTGACCAGCCGCTACGCGGGCTATCAGGCCGACGCGCGCCTGCGCGGCGGGCACTTTCTCGAGCTGCACGTGCGCAATTTGGCGCCCAACGAGGCGCGCGCGTTCATCGGGCGCTGGTACCGTGCGGTAGTCGAGAAGGGCGGCAGGGGGCCCGATGGCCGGCCGGCACAGGCCGAAGACGCCGATCATCGCAGCGCGCTCCTCTGCGCACGCATCTTCGACGACGCGGCGGGCAGTGTGCCGGCGCTGCGCGACTTGGCGTGCAATCCGATGATGCTGCAGCTGCTTTGCCTGATGCACTGGGATCAAGGGCGCTTGCCCGAGCGGCGGGCGTCGCTTTATCAGGCGTGCATCGAGACGCTGCTGCAGCTGTGGCGCGAGGAGGTGCATCAGACCTTCGACGCCGATGCGGCCCAGGCGGTGCTCGAGCCGCTCGCGTGGCATATGCAGATCGAGGGTGCGGAGGAGCTGCCGCGCACGGCGATCGAGACGGTCATCGCGGGTCCGCTGCGCAATCGCCGTCAGGTGCTCGACTACCGGCCCAGCGGCTTTCTCGACGCGATTCGCGATCAGACGGGCGTCCTCGTATCGGTGGGGCGCGATCATTTCGCGTTTCTGCACCTGAGCTTTCAGGAGTTCCTGGCCGCGCGGCACGTGCGCAGTCAGCTGGTGGAAACGCCGGATCTGGTGCGAGATCTCGCCGCGCGCTTTGCGGTCAAGGGCTGGCGCGAGGTGGTGCTGCTGACGCTCGGTCTGACGAGCCCGTCGCTCTTTGGGCCGGTGATGCGCGCCCTGATCGATGCGTGTGCGCTCTCGCGCGATGCGCTTCTGGCGTCGGACTGCCTGCGCGACGCGGCGGAGCCGTCGGCGGTGCCGCTGTTGCAGGCGCTGGCAGACAGTGTTGACGATGACGGCGAGCGGTTTCAGGTGCTGCGACTCTTGAAGTCCGAGGTGTTCAGTGGCTGGGAAGAGGCGACGATCGGGGACGGTCGTACGGGTCGCGAGGTGCTCGACGGTCTGCGTGTGGACGAGCCGGATGACGAGGTTCGTGGATTGCTGCGCGAGCTTCTCGGGATTGAGGCGCCGGCGATCGTGTCGGGGGTTGGTGAGCAGGAGGCGGGTTCGGAGCGGACGCATGAGCAGGACGGTTCGGTGCTGGTGTACGTGCCGAGTGGTGAATACACACTTGGCGCGGAGGATATCGACGAGGAAGAGAAGCCGATTCACACGGTAACGCTGAGCCCGTATTGGATCGGGAAGTATCCGGTGACGAACGCACAGTACAGGACGTTTCTCGAGTCGACGGGATACGACGAACCTGAGGAATGGCACAATAAGCAGTTCAACGGTCCGGATCAGCCGGTGGTTGGCGTGACGTGGCACGACGCGCAGGCGTATTGCGCATGGGCCGGCTTGGTGCTGCCGAGCGAGGCGCAGTGGGAGGCGGCTGCGCGCGGCACGGATCAGCGGGCGTATCCGTGGGGCAATGCCGAGCCGACGGAGAAGCTGGCGAACTTCGGCGGGAAGGTGGGTCGTACGACGCCAGTGGGGAGCTATCCGGCTGGCGCGGGTCCGTTCGGTGCGCTGGATCAGGCGGGCAACGTGCGGGAATGGTGCCTCGATCTTTGGGACGATGCAGCCTATGCGTCACGCGCCGGTTCAACCAATCCGGTTCGCCAAGGAGAGAACGTTTCAAAATCTGCGTATCGGGTGTTGCGCGGGGGCTCTTGGG
>JBCCOR010000491.1:0-4178 GCA_039025295.1 Acidobacteriota bacterium | reverse complement strand
CGCGGCCGCGGCCGCGTCGTCGTCCGCGCGTCGGCGCGTGCGCTTCGCCTCGCTCACGATCGACTCACGCGCCGGCCCGACGCCGACGGATGATGGCGACCAGATGATCGACGGTCTCGATCTGCTGCTCGTCGGCCTCGTCGAGGCAGATGCGGAAGTGATCCTCGACCACCATCGCCAGGGTCATGCGCTGGATCGAGTCGAGCGCCAGGTCCTCGACCAGGCGCACGTCGCCGCGCAGCGGTCCGTCGTCGAGCCGGCTCGGATCGACGTGGCGGCGCAGCAGATCGGCCAGCGCGGCGCGCAGATCGGCGTCGGACGGCGCGTCGGCGGCATCCTGCGCGTCGGTCGACCGGGGAACGACGGCATCGTTCATCGCGACTCCGGCTCCGCGGCGGCTGTCGACAGACCGGGCAAGCCGGGCACGTGGCCAAGCGCGGCGTCGTAGTCGGCGTGGGCGCGCAGCGCGGCTTCCTCGGCCGGAATGCGCGCGCGCAGCACCAGCAGGTTGCCGACGCCGTAGACCAGCGCCGTCCACCACGCGCTGTGCACCAGCGCCAGCGCCGGCAGCTCGAGGATCACGGCGAGGTAGTTCGGATGGCGCAGCCAGCGGTACGGACCGCGCGTCACCGGCGGCTCGCCGGGCACGATCCACACGGTCGTCGTCCAGCGATCGCCAAGGCTGGCGATCGCCCAGTAGCGCAGCGTCATGGTCACGCCCAGCACGAACAGCATGGTCGCCGCCAGCGGCGCATGCAGCGGTCGATCGAGCAGGGCCACCTCGAGCGGCGCCGCGACGAAGAACGTCGCGTGCAGCAGCACCATCCAGCGGTAGTGCGCCACCGCCACCTCGCGTCCGCCGCGGCGGGCGAGGCGCGCCGCGTTCCGGCGCGTGAGCGCCAGCTCGACGACCCGCTCGAGCGCGACCGCGATCAGCAGCGCCGCGTACAGACCGCCCGACAGATCGGTCATCGCGCTAGGCGTCCTCGCCGCGCAGCAGCACGAGTTCGGTGCAGAAACCCGGCCCCATCGCCAGCAGCATCGCCCAGCCGCGCAGGCCGTCGGGCGCGGCCGCGTCGAGGGTGTCGCGCAGCACCATCAGCACCGACGCCGACGACAGATTGCCGACCGTGCGCAGGCTGCGCCAGGTGTGCGCCAAAGCGTCCGCCGGCAGCGCCAGCGCGCTTTCCATGGCGGTCAGCACCTTCGGTCCGCCGGGATGGCAGATCCAGGTCGCGACGTCGTCGCGCACCAGGCCGTGATCGGCGAGAAAGGCGTCGACGTCGGCGCGCAGATGGCGCTCGACCATCGTCGGCACGGCCGCCGACAGGACGATGCCGAAGCCGCGCTCGCCGATCGTCCAGCCCATGACGTCCTCGGTGTCGGGATAGAAGACCGAGCGGGTCGCCACGACGCGCGGCATCGCGGCCGAGCCGGCGTCGTCGGCCGCGTCGGATGCGGCGCGGCGCGGACAGTCGGGGCCGGCGATCACCACCGCCGCGGCGCCGTCGCCGAACAGGCCGGTGGCGATCAGGTTGGGAATGGTGAGGTCCTGGCGCTGCAGCGTGAGCGAACACAGCTCGACCGCGAGCAGCGCCGCCGCGCGGTCGGGATAGGCGCGGACGTGATCGGCCGCGCGGGCGATGCCGGCGGCGCCGGCGACGCAGCCGAGGCCGAAGAGCGGCAGGCGCTTGAGCCGCGTCGGCAGCCCGAGCCGGTTGATCAGGCGGGCGTCGAGCGAAGGTGTGGCCAGACCGGTGACGGTGGTGGTGACGAGCAGATCGAGCGCGTCCGGTGCGATGCCCGAGCGCGCCAGCGCGTCGGCGAGCGCGCGCCCGCCGACGTCGAGGGCGACGCGGATCCAGGCGTCGTTGGCGTCGCCGAAGGTCGCGAGCTGGGCGTAGTCGTCGATCGGCAGCGCCAGATGACGGCCGCCGACCAGCACGTTGCGGTGCAGACGCTCGACGCGCTCCGGATTGTGATGCTGCGTGGCCCAGAGCCGACGCAGGGCGTCGAGCAGGACCGCCTGCGGATGGTAGTGCGGCGGGAACGCGCAGGCGACCGCGGCCACGCCGGGCGCGCGCGTCGGCACGCGTCCGGCGATCGGCGCCGCGCGGCGCGCGCCGTCGATGCGGGTCGAACCCATCGCCGATCAGGGTCCCCAGAGATCGTCGCTGCGCTCGACGGCGGCCGGCGGCGGCGGCGCGGGCGCGGGCGTGGCCAGGCGCGTGGCGAGCCCGGCCAGCGCGAGCCCGCAGACGGTGTAGAGCGCCCACAGGCCGAACACCACCGACCACCACGCCTGCTGGCGGCCCGCGCCGGTCGTGACGACGGTCAGCACCAGCAGCGGCCCGCGGAAGATCCACGCGGTCCAGGCGGTCATCAGGCCGTCGGCCCAGCGGCTGCCGGTGCGGCCCTCGAGCATCAGGAAGAGCGCGATCAGGCCGATCGACTCGAGCAGCCACGCACCGAGCACCATCGTGGTCGGCATGCCGCCGGCGCCGAGGCGCAGCACGGGCCCGATCGCACCCGGCGCAGCGACGCGCATCAGCACATCGGCCAGCGCGCCGAAAAGCGCGAACAGCAGGAGCAAAAGGGGCAGAGCGAGGAGCAAAAGACGCATCAGGATGTCGTCGATGCTAGCAGCATTGACCGCGCGGGCGACGCGGGCGGACCGACGATCCGCACGTCGTCAGCGGGTCGGTGCAAACCACGGGCTGAGCGTGCGCACACCGGCGCGATCGAGCGGATCGAGCCAGTCGCGCAGCCGCCGCTCGGGCGTCGGTCCGTCCCAGAAGGCCGCCAGCCGACCGAACCAGTCGGGCGCGGCCGCACCGCAGGCCGCGTGGCCACCCTGCAGCGCGCCCAGCACGCGGCCCGCGGGATCGAAGAGCGGCGCGCCCGACGAACCGCCCTCGGTGGTGCCGAGATGCCAGGCCGCGACGCGCAGATGGCTGGCATGGACCGCGTCGGCAACCGGCGAATCGAGATAGCCGGCCGCGCGCGGCGTGCGATCACTGCGGCTCCAGCGCTGGCCGTCGCCGTTGGGATGATGCACCGTCGCGACCCAGGGCGGCGACGCCGACAGGCGCGCATCCCAGCCGGCGTAGACCGCGCCGCCGGCGGTCGTCGGCGGATCGTCGAGCTCGAGCAGCGCCAGATCGGTGCGCGGATCGTCGGCGAGCAGGCGCGCGCCGGTCTGGACATCGCGATGCGGACGCCGGCCGAGATGCGGTTCGTCGAGCCGGTCGAGCGCGCGAGAGAGATCGTCGTCGCCCGCGAGATGCCGCCGGCAGACCGACGCCCGGTGGTTCCACAGCACGACCACCGACGCCGCGTTGTCGACGCGCACGCCGCAGTGGCGGGCGGTGAGCAGCAGCGGACGGCCGTCGCCGCGGGTGTTGTTGAGCAGCACGCCGGTGCACGAGGTGACGCCGTCGACCGTGATCAGCGCCACCGCACGCGCCAGATCGCGCCAGTCGGCGGCGACCGCGCAGGCGAGATCGACGTTGCAGCTGCCGCCGCGCGCGGCGGGCGTGCCGAGCGGCACGTAGCCGCGCTGAATGCTCGCGAGATGCAGCGCCAGGCCGCGGCCGTCGGCGATCGGATCGAGGGCGCGCGCCGGCAGGGTCAGCGCGATCAGGACGTCGGTGGCGTCGATCGGCGGTGTCCACAGCTGGCCGTGGTCGTCTTCGTCGGCGCGGGTGTAAGGCCCGAGCGAGGCGCGCGCGCCGTCGAGCGCGTGCAGGCTGAGCCGGGCGCCCGCGGGCAGCTGAAAGCGGCCGAAGGCGAAGCCGAGCGAGGCGTCCTCGAGCGCGCGCACATCGCCGCCGGTCGGCAGCCAACCCAGCGCGTCGGCGCTCAGCGACTCGGCCAGGCGTACGCGCAGTCGCCACACCCAGCCGCCGCCGTCGAGCGCGTCCCAGGTGCCGTGCGACCACGGCGTCACCGTCACCGGATGGCGCATGGCGAAGCGCGCGGGCTGTCCCCAGCGGGCGCGCTGCGCGTCCTGGCGATCGAGGACCGGGCGATCGATCGCCGGCACGATCAGCTGATCGATGGCACCGTACGGCCCTGCGTCCGCAGACGCATCAGCGGCGATCGGCGCGCACGCGAGCCCGATCAGGATCACCAGCGCGGTGATCCAGGTGCGTGGGCGCGCGCGGCGCACGGCGAGG
>JBCCOR010000490.1:0-4184 GCA_039025295.1 Acidobacteriota bacterium | reverse complement strand
GGGTGCCGTGGCCCTCGACGTCGACGCCCGCGCCGAGCTGCGACTCGTGCCGACCGTGCAGGAACGCGCCGACGCTGCGCGCGTGGGCCAGCGCCGGATTCGGCCCGAGGCCGGTGTCGACCACGCCGACGCGGATGCCGTCGCCGCGGTCGCGCACCAGGCGGTCGACGCCGACGCCGCGATGCCACCAGCCGAGCGGCCCGTGCGGCAGCGGCGCGAGCGGAATCGTCACCGCGGCGCGATCGCCCCGGACGACCGGCCGCAGCACGCGCCGCGCGTTGTAGAAGCCCTCGGCAGGCAGCACCAGCACCGAGCGCGCCAGCAGCGGCAGGCCGTAGGTGAACATCGCCACGCCGTTGTCGTCGGTCGTGCGCGCCTGGCGAACCGGTCCGTTCTCACCGCCCGGATCGTCGAGATCGTCGAAGGTGACGACGACCCGCGCGCCCGCCACCGGCGCCGCCGCGTCGTCGGCGCCGACGACGCGCACGCGCAGCGTGAAGCCGCTGCCGAAGTCGTCGCGCGCGGTCGCGTCGACGCGATGTTCGCCGCGCAGGGTGGGATCGACCGCGGGCACGTGCGCGATCGACGGCTCGAGCAGGACCGCCTTCGGCAGCTCGAGGCGATCGAGGAACATGCGCTCGGTGACCTCGAACCACACGATGCGTCGGCCGGTCGGATCCTTGGGCGCGACGTCGCCGACCACGTCGACCCGGTCGCGCAGATTCTTGTCGTAGAACGCGTCGGCCGCGCGCCGCGCCCGGGCGCGATCGTCGTCGCTGCGCAGGCCGGCACGCCGGTTGGCGACGATGAAGCGACTCATGATGACGATCCGCCGGCCGCGCCGGCGCGCAGGCGATCGATGTCGCGATCGCGGTTCGCCTCGATCCGCTGGCGCTCGCGGCGATGCTCGGCCTCGGCCTGCGGATCGCCGGCGCGGCGGTCGCGATGCAGGATCTCGAGCTCGGCCAGCTTGGCCTCCGCGCGGCTGCGCACGTCGGCGATGGCGGCGCGGGTTTCGTCGGTCAGGGCGTGCTGCTGCGGCGGGGCGATGCCCTGGGCCTCCAGTCGCTCCAGGGCACGCTCGTAGGCGCTTTTCACAATCGATTCCTCCGGATCCATCCCATCGTCGGCGATGCGCGTTCGTCGCGCCGATGGATGATGCGGTCGGCGACGACGCGGTAGGCACTGGCGAGAGCAGTACGCTATCATTCGGTCGATGCGCGCCACGGCGCCCGCGCCGGCTCATCCTCGGCCTTCCCCGCATCCGCTTCCCTCCACTGCGCTGCCTTGCTCGACGGCGACCCATCCCGCCGCCCCCCTGCGCCTATGATCGACGCCCGCTCCCTGCACCGCCGCTACGGCGACTTCACCGCGGTCCACGACGTTTCGTTCTCGGTGGCCGAAGGCGAAATCGTCGGCCTGCTCGGCCCCAACGGCGCCGGCAAGACCACCACGCTGCGGATGATCACCGGCTTCCTGCCGCCGTCGGCCGGCCGGGTCACCCTCGACGGCCACGATCTCTTCGCCGCCCCGCGCCTGGCCCGCCGTCAGCTCGGCTATCTGCCCGAAAACGTGCCGCTCTATCCCGACATGCGGGTCGGCGAGTACCTGCACTACCGCGCCCGGCTGCAGGGCATGCGCGGCGCGAGCGCGCGGCGCGCGATCGACGATGCGCTCGGCCGCTGCCTGCTCGACGACGTCGCGCGCCAGATCATCGGCACGCTGTCGAAGGGCTATCGCCAGCGCGTCGGCCTGGCCTCGGCCATCCTGCACGCGCCCAAGGCGCTTGTGCTCGACGAGCCGACCGTCGGCCTCGATCCGCGCCAGATCGTCGCCATCCGCGACCTGATCCGCGATCTCGGCCGCAGCCGCACCCTGATTCTCTCGACCCACATCCTGCCCGAGGTCGAGCAGCTCTGCGACCGCGTGCTGATCATCGACCGCGGCCGGCTGCTCGCCGAGGGCACGGCGAGCGATCTGCGCACCCAGGCCGGCGGCCGCAGCGCGATCGTCGTCGGCTTCGACGCACCACCGTCGGCCGACGACCGCGCCGCCTTCGCCCAGCTCGACGGCGTCGAGGCGCTCGACGACGCGCCCGACGGCGACACGGCCGACGACGCGACCACGCTCCATCTGCGCCAGCGACCCGACGCCGACGTCCGCGCCGACGTCTTCCGCTGCGCGGTCGAGCGCGGCCTGACGCTGGTCGAGCTGCGCGAGGTCAAGGCCTCGCTCGAAGACATCTTCGTCCGCCTGACGACCGACGACCGCGCCGACGCCGCGCCGAACGCCGACGGATCGGACGCGGCGCCCACCGATGCGGAGGAGCCCGCCCCATGAGCGCCTTTCTCGCCGTGCTCGAGCGCGAGCTGCGCGCCGTCTTCGTCTCGCCGCTGGCCTACGTCGTCTTGACCTTCGTCCTGCTCGCCAACGGCTTCATTTTCTGGACGCTGATCTCGCACCTCAGCGATCCGGCGGTGGCGGGCGCGATCGCGCCGATGCAGCTCTTCTTCGGCGGCACGATCCTCTTCTGGCTGCTGGCGATCGCCGTGCCGCCGCTGCTCACCATGCGCCTGGTCAGCGAGGAATACCGCAGCGGCACGATCGAGCCGCTGATGACCGCGCCGGTCACGGCCGGCCAGGTGGTGGTCGCCAAATACCTCTCGGCCCTGGCGTTCTACGCCTTTCTGTGGCTGCCGAGCCTGCTCTACGCGGCGCTCCTGGCGCGCCACGGCCGGGTCGACTGGGGCCCGGTCGCGAGCGGCATGCTCGGCGTGCTGCTGGTCGGCGCGCTCCTGCTCGCGATCGGCGTCGTCGCCTCGAGCCTGGCGCGCAACCAGATCGTCGCCGCGGTGATCGCCGTGGCGGCAATCCTGCTCCTCTTCATGCTGGTCTTCTTCGAACAGCTGACCACCGACGAAACGCTGCGTGCCGTGATCGGCTACGTCAGTCCGGTACTCCATATGGAAGAGCTCGCCAAAGGCATCGTCGACACCCGACGCCTCGTGTTCTATCCGACCGCGATCGGCCTGCTGCTCTTTCTGAGCGCGCGCATTCTGGCGACGCGTCAGTGGCGATGAACGACCCGATCTCCGACGACCGTCCGGCCCGGCGCGCCGGCGCCAAAGCGCTCGGCGACGCGACCGTGCTCACCGCGGGCGTCGCGCTCGTGATCGCGCTGGTCGGCATGCTCAACTACCTCGCCTTCCGCCATCACGTCCGCTTCGACTGGACGGCGAGCCAGCTCTACACGCTTTCCACGCTCGGCCGCGATGCGGTGGTCGGGGTCGAGGAGGACGTCGAGGTGCTGGTCGTGCTGCGCCCCGAGTCGGAGCTGGCGACGGCGGTCGAGGAACTGCTCGCGCAGATCCGCGCCGCCAATCCGCGCATCACCTGGCGCGCGCTCGACCTCACCCGCAACCCGATCGAGGCGCAGGCGCTGGTCGCGCGCTACGGCGTCGAGCGTGAGAACGTCGTGATCGTCCAGCGCGGCGACGAGCGGCGGGTGATCAACGAATTCGATCTCGCCGAGTTCGACTACGGCGACGGCCAGCTCGACCAGGCGCCGGCGCTGCGCGCGTTCCGCGGCGAGGGCCAGATCATCTCGGCGATCCTCGCCGTCACCCGCGCCGAGGCGCCGCGCGTGGTCTTCACCCGCGGCCACGGCGAGGCCGATCCCTTCGGCGCCAATACCGACCGCGGCTTCGCGGCGGCGACCGAGCTGCTCGGACGCGACAACTTCCGCTACGACACGGTCGACACCCTCGCCGGCGACGCGCTCGATCCCGACGCGATCGATCTGCTGGTGGTCGCCGGTCCGACGACGACGTTCCAGCCCGGCGAACTCAGCGCCTTCGACCGCTATCTGCAGGCCGGCGGGCGCATGCTGTGGCTGCTCGATCCGGCGCTCGACCTGACCGCGACGGCGTTCGCCGCGCGCGGCCCCGACGAGGACCTGCGCGCCTGGCTGGCACGCTACGGCGTCGCGCTCGGCAACGATCTGGTGGTCGATCCGGTGCAGCGCATCATCGGCTTCGGTCCGGAAACGCTGCTGGCCGACACCTACGGCGATCATCCCATCGTCGAGCCGCTGCGCGCTTCAGGCGTGCCGGTGCTGCTGCCGCTGGCGCGCTCGGTGGCGCGCGCGGCCGACGGCCCGACGGATCCGGCGCTGGCCAGCGCCG
>JBCCOR010000489.1:0-4192 GCA_039025295.1 Acidobacteriota bacterium | reverse complement strand
TCGAGAACGAGGCGACCTTCGTCTGTCGCCTGCCGGCCGCCGATCCCAACGCGCCGCAGGCCGATCTCGGCGGCTTCGTCGTCCGCCTGCGGCGCTACGCCGATCGCCTCGGTCCGCTGATCGGACTCGGCGCCGCGCAGCGCACGCCGGGCGATCTCGACGCGATCAACGGCGGCCTCGACGAGGCGTACGCGATCCTTGGCCGCTTCGGCAAGACCTTCCGCAGCGTCGATCCGAGCTGGCCGTCGACCTTCCATCTCGATCTGGTGCGCACCGCGAAGGAGCTGGCGAAGATCGAACGCCAGCTGTGGATGCAGCTGCGCGAGGCCTACGAGAGCGGCCTGGGCGGCGATCTCGCGGCGCCAGCGCAGACCGTCGCCCGGCGGCGCGCCCGGCCGATCGTGCTGCTCGAGAAGCTGGCCCAGCGCTGCGCACTGCTCGCCCAGCGCGAGGAAACCATCGCCCGGCCGTCGCGCGGCGACGAAGAGCTGCGCCAGCAGATCCGTTCGTTCGTCCGCGCCGACGCCCTCGACACCGAGCCGCTGCTGACCGATCTGCTGCTGCACAAGAAGGAAGATCTGCTCACCTTCCTACGCCGCGGCAGCGACGACGAGCAGCACGGTCCGCTGATCGACCGGCTGTGGGAAACCGCCGATCTGGTGGTGCTCGACGACACCGTGTCGCTGCACGGTCATCGCCGCGCGGGCGATCCGCGCGTGCTCGACGCGCTCGCCAGCACCACCGCCGGCGACGCCCGCTTCCGCGTGCTCAAGCAGCTGATGGCGCAGCGCCAGCAGCTCGATCACAGCTTCGTGGTCGCCTGCTTCCGCAACGTTGGCGTACGTCCCAACGACCGCGATCTGCAGCTCAGCTGGCGCTGCCTCGTGCTCGGTCATCGCGACGCCGCCCAGCGTCGCGTGGCGGCCTACAAGCTCAGCGCCGAATCGATGTGGCAGACGATCGCCCTGCCGATGGTGCCGATCTCGACGCTGGTGGCGATCGGCGAACGCGTCACGCGCTCGCGCGGCGACGAGGGCAAGAAGATCTTTTTCGACTGCGTCCGCGCGCGTCTCGAGGAAGCCGCCCAAAGCTTCACGACGCGCGAGCAGCTGCAGCCGCTCACCAAGCTCATCATGCTGCTGCTCGACTTCAGCTTCCTGGCCGAAACCGGCTATTTCCGCCGCTTCGACGCCATTCTTGGCACCTTCCTCGAGAACGCGCAGAAGGCCGGCCTGCGCATCGACTACTTCGAGAACCTGCGCAAAACGCTCGACCAGACCTACAACGACAACAAAGACAAGCCCACCACCGCCCCGCCGGCGGGCGTGCGCAAGCTGCCGCTGATCCTGCAGCGCCGCCTGGCCGGCGAGCGGCGCTATCTGTCGTGGTTCATCACCCATCCCGATCCGCGCATCGCCAGCGAGACCCTGCGCCACATCGGGGTCAACAACATCGAGCGCGTGCTGCGGGTCAACGAGCTCAACGGCAGCGTGATGAAGGCGCTCCTGCAGAAGCCCGAGCTCTTCACGCGCTCCGCCGCGCTCCTTGCCGCGCTCAACCATCCCAAGTGCACCCAGCAGTTCGCGCAGCGGCAGATCAGCAACCTCGGCCGCTCGAAGATGGGCCAGCAGGCGCTGCGACGCATCGCCAACAACGCGTCGGCGAACGCGTCGGTGCGCAGCATGGCCAAGCGCCTGCTGCAGCAGGCCACCGGCGCCTCCGCAACCCGCCGCTGAGCGGCGGCCGATCGCGGCCGCCGCACCGAGCCAGCTGGACATTCGCGGACCACAGTTGCCCCGATCGCGAACCGATCGATAGAGTTTTCTTATGGACGCCGATCGTCTCTCCCCCGCCCAGCGCCGCGCGCGCAACGTGGCGATCGCCACGCTCGTCTTCACCCTCTTCGTCATCGTCTGGGGCGCGTTCGTTCGCGCCACCGGCTCCGGCGCCGGCTGCGGCAGCCACTGGCCCGCCTGCAACGGCGAGGTCATTCCCCGCGCGCCGAGCGTCGAGACGCTGATCGAATACACCCACCGGCTGACCAGCGGCGTCGCGCTGCTGCTCACCGTGGCACTGGTGGTCGTCGCCCGACGCAGCTTTGCCGCCGGCCATCCGGCGCGCTTCGGCGCCTGGCTGTCGCTCGGCTTCATGCTCAGCGAAGCCGCGGTCGGTGCTGCGCTCGTGCTGCTCGAGATGGTCGCCGACAACATCTCGATGGCGCGCGCCGGCTGGATGGCCGCCCATCTGATCAACACCTTCTTCCTGCTCGCCGCACTCGGCCTGACCGTCCACTGGATGGGCGATCGACCGCCGATCCGCCTGCGCGGCCGCGGACGCCTGGCGGTGCTGGCGATCGCGGCACTCACCGCAACGCTGATCATCGGCACCACCGGCGCGATCACCGCGCTCGGCGACACGCTGTTCCGACCGGCCGACAGCGGCGACGCCATCACCCGCACCTTCGCCGACGACGCCCATCCGCTCGAGCGCCTGCGCACCCTGCATCCGCTGCTCGCCGTGGCGGGCAGCCTGCTGCTGCTGCAGTTCGCCAGCGCTGTTCGCCGCGACGCGGCCCGGCGGCGGATCGACCATCCGGGCGTCGACGGACGTCCGGCGGCCAAGGCCATCGGCCTGCTGGTTTTCGCCCAGCTCGGCGTCGGGGCGCTCAACATCGGCCTCAAAGCGCCGGTGTGGATGCAGCTCGTGCATCTGCTGCTCGCCGACTTCCTGTGGCTGGCCCTCGTCGCCGCCTGTGCGCACGCGTTCGCGGTCGCGCCCGACGCTGCGCGCGCCAGCAGCGACGGCGTCCGCAGCGCTGCCGCAGCCGACAACCGCGATCGCGGTGAACCACGCTCCCCGGCAGCCCCGACCCTGCCCGCCTGACGCGATCCTCATGGCCCCACACGACCCGCCGTCCAACAACGACGCCCTGGCCCTCGCCGACGCGCGCCGCGACTACCGCCTCAGCGGCCTGCAGCGCACCGATCTCGCCGACGATCCCCTCGATCAGCTCCAGATCTGGCTCGATCAGGCGTTCGCCGACGGCCGCCATCCAGAGCCGACCGCGATGACCCTGGCGACGGTCGATCCCGACGGCCGACCTTCGGCCCGCGTCGTGCTGCTCAAGGGGCTCGACGCGCGCGGCCTGGCGTTTTACACCAACTACGAGAGCCGCAAGGGTCAAGCGCTGGCGCACGAGCCGCGAGCTGCGCTGGCCTTCTACTGGCCCCATCTCGAGCGCCAGGTGCGCATCGAAGGGCGGGTGAGCCGGATGAGCCAAGCCGACAGCGAGGCGTATTTCGCCCGCCGCCCGCGCGGCAGCCGGCTGGGCGCGTGGGCCTCGCCGCAGAGCGACGTGCTGCCCGATCGCGCCGCGCTCGAAGCCCATCAGCAGGCCGTCGAGGAACGCTTCGCCGACGCCGGCGACGCCGTGCCCCTGCCGCCGTTCTGGGGCGGCTACCGCCTGCTGCCCGATCGCATGGAATTCTGGCAGGGTCGCACGAACCGCCTGCACGACCGCCTGCGCTACCGCCGCGACGCCGACGACGCGCCGTGGACGATCGAACGGCTGGCGCCCTTAGCCGCATCGACGCGACGCGGGCAGTCGCGCCCCGCGCCGATCTCGGCTACGTCGTTTCCCCGCACGGCTTCGGCCACGCCGCCCGCACCGCGGCGGTGATCGCAGCGCTGCGCCGTCGTCGGCCCGGGCTGCGAATCGACCTCTTCACCACCGCCCCCGGCTGGTTCTTCGCCGACAGCCTGGGCGCGCCGGTGGTCGACGCCATCGTCGACGAGCGCGATGCACCGCTGCCCGACGCGCCGCTGCGGCGGCATCCGATCGCGGTCGATCTCGGCCTCGTCCAGCGCGACGCGCTGCGCGCCGATCCGGTCGCCACCGCCGCGCAGCTCGACGTCCTCGAACTGCTCGGCGACGCGTCGGTCGACCGACTGGCACGTCATTTCGACCGCGCGCTGGCGCCGGGCGCGCCCGTCGTCTGCGACATCGCGCCGGCCGGCCTGCGCGCCGCCGCGCGCAGCGGTCGACGCGCGGTGCTGGTGGAAAACTTCACCTGGGATTGGATCTACGCCGCCTACGCGCCGACGCTCGATCGTCACGCCGACGCGATGCGGCGCGCGGCGCGGTGCTGGGCGCGCTCGACCTCGACGCCGACGCGCGCTTCGCGCTGGTCAC
>JBCCOR010000488.1:0-4199 GCA_039025295.1 Acidobacteriota bacterium | reverse complement strand
GCTGGGTGTGCCCCGGCTGGCGATGTGACCTCAACGCTTCGAACCGCCGTATACGGATCCGTACGTACGGTGGTGTGGGAGGGGCCGGCCGGGGCGAACCCGGCCGCCCCTACCCGATGGTGCCAGGCCGAGAATCAGGTAGAAAATGCCGCTTATTTTTTCTGATTCATACTGATTTATACGGGAAATTATCTTGCATGCCGGCGCGAAATCCGGCATCATGGACCCCTACATTCTTCTCATCGCGCGCAGAGCGGCTTGCTCTGCGGCGGGCGTCCCGGGCGTCGAAGGCGCGGCGGGCGAACATCATTCGACGTGTCGTGCCGCGTGCGGCAGAAAGGAGACGAGTATGGGTGTTGAAGTCGATCGGAATCCGACCGCCGGACCCGACTTTGATCGCGTTCAGTGGGAAGACGGGGACCGCAGTGCAGAAGCCGCCAAGGGCAAGGACGCCAAGGCCGACAAGGCGGCCAAGGGCAACAAGGCGAAGAACAAGGCCAAGGCGAAGAACAAGGCCAAGGCCAAGCAGACCGCGCCCGAGGACACATTCGACGGCAATCTCGAAGGCGACGACGTGTCGGCCCGCTTCAAGCAGCTGGCGGCCGCCGACGCCCGCAGTCAAGATCTCGCGCTGCTCGAGACGCTGCGTGAGACGCCCGACCCGCGACGCACCCACGCGCGCCGACACGACTACGAAACCGATCAGCAGCGCGAAGTTCGCGAGCTGGAAGAGCGCCTCGGCCTGCGCGAGCCGGCGTCCAACGACGACGATCGGCGCCGTTCGGTGATCGCGATCGATCCCGGGCCGTCGGCAGCCGATCGGGCCGCCGACGCCACGGCGACCGCGAAGGACCTGTCGGCAGCGGCCGATGACGCGGCCGGCCTTTCCAAGCAGGCCAAGAAGAAGCTGCGCAAAGCCAAGACCCGGGCGCGCAAGCTGAAGCAGCGCGAGGCGAAGCTGCAGGAGCGGCTCGACGCCGCGATCGCGACCGGACTCCAGAGCGGCGAGATTCAGATGGGCCCGCTGCCAGAGCCAATGCCGGCCGCAGCCACACCGCCCGCAGCCACACCGCCCGCAGCGCCGCCGCCCGCCAACGAGATCCCCGTCGGCCCTGCGCCGGCGGGCACAGAGAGCGGACCGTTCGCCCCCGCAGCCACCGCCGCGAGCGCCGCGCCGGCCCAGCCCGCCGTGGGACCGCAGCCGCTCTCCGAGGTCGAGTTCCTGCAGGCCAAGCTCGACGGCTTGGAGAACAAGCAGAAGAAAGCGGCCAAGAACGTGCGGGTTGCCGAGCGCAAAGCCGCCAAGGCCGATCGCGTCGCCGACCGGAGCCAGAAGCAAGCCAACGCGGCCAACGGCGAGGCGGTCGATCTGCGCCGCGAGGCCGACTACGAGGCGCTTCCGATCGCCTACCGCGACGAGACGTTCAACAGCAACCTCGCGGAGACAATCAACAACCAGAGCGACCAGGAATACCGCGACTACGTGGCCGATCTTCGGCCGGGCGACACCGGCGGCGACTTCGCCACGGTCAACGCGGCGAAGAACCTGGGCGAGGTCGGCTTCCAGATCGACGGCGTCGGCACACAGGACGATCTGCGCGTGCAGGCGTGGGCCGGTGCCAAGAACGGCTGGAAGACGGTGGTGAAGAGCACGCGCGCCCCGGGCGGCGGCGCGGTGGATCAGCTGCCGTTCGACGTCAACGCCGGCAAGCAGCTCAAGTTCAAGGTCACCAACCGCGACACCGGCCAGTCGATGCAAACCAACGGCGGCCGGACGAAGGTCACGGGCGAAGGTGACGGGATCATCGGTTTCCACACGCAGGTCCGTGAGAACCGCGGTGGCTTCGGCGATTTGTCCTTCTCGCTCCACAAGCTGAACAAAGCCAAGCAGGGCATCGCGATCGACGCGGTGGGCGAGGCGATCACCACGCGCAACAACGGCGATCAGCTGATCTTCGCCAACCAGGCGAAGAAGAACACCGTCGACACCGGCCAGGGCAACGACGCCGTGGCGTTCTACAAAGCCGACGGCCGCAAGAACGTCGTCGATACCGGCGACGGCGCCGACAACCTGCGCTTCGTCGACAGCACCGACCGCCGCAGCGACATCCGCACCGGCAGCGGCGACGACCAGATCGTTGTGCGCAACAGCACCCTGACCGGCACGACGATCGACACCGGCGGCACCGAGCACACGCGGCTCGCGCGCACCGGCGTCACCGTCCACGACCACGGCGGCAACGACGTCTTCGCGCTGACCGAAGGCTCGCGCGCCGACGACGTCACCCTGTCGACCGGCGGCCAGGCCGACGTCGTCACGATCGACGAGACCTCGCGCGCCAGCGGTCTCCAGGCGACCCTCGGCCGCGACGACGACATCTTCGTCAACGACGGTCGGCTCACCGGCAGCGCGCAGGGCGGGCGCTCGCGCGTCGGCCTCGGCGACGGCGACAACCGCTTCATCAGCAGCGGCGTGACCGCCGACACCAACGTCCGCGCCGGCGACGGCAACGACGAGGTCGTGGTGAGCGACACCTTCCGCCGCGGCAACATCCATCTCAATGAGGGCGACAACCGCATTCTCGTCGGCGGCGCGACCACGCAGCCGGTGCTCGATGCGGACGGCAACGCCGTGCTCGACGTCGACGGCAACCCGACCTACGAAACAGCCGCGCTGTCGGGCACGCTCAACGACGCCACCATCACCGCGGGCGACGGCGACAACCAGCTGGTGGTCACCACCGGCAGCACGCTGCGCAACGCGACGGTCACGTTCGACGACGGCGAGAACGTCATTCAAACCACCGACGGCGCAACGCTCGCCGACACCGCGATCACCACCGGCGACGGCGAGGATCTGCTGGTCTTCGACGGCACGATCCAGGGCGGCACGGTCACCACCCACCGCAACAACGACGTGCTGATCCTGAGCGGCGACTTCCAGCCCGGCGCCGACGGCCAGATCCCGACCTTCGACATCGGCCGCAGCAACGACTACGTCCGGGTCACCGAAGACGCCCGCGGTCGCCTCCACATCGTCGAAGATCAATTCGCCGAATTCGAGAACCGCGCAGGCACCGAGGTCAAGCACTACGACACCCTGCAGCTCGAGGGCGAGGGCTGGAACCAGGAGGACGATCGCAACTTCCGTCGGCGCGACGGCGACGGCAACGAGCTGACCCACGTCAGCATCTCCAACGGCAGAGATCTCGAGCGCATCCACACGATCGACGCCGACGGAGACATTCAGGAAACTTTCAACGACGAAGCGCCTTACCAGCGCCATCGGGCCGGCTTCTTCGAGTCGTGGGTCCGGCCGATCGTCGGCGCGGCGCTGACCGCGACGGTCGGTCCAGGCGCCGGCTTCGCCTGGATGGCGGCCACCGATCTCGCGATCGACGGCGAGCTCAACGTCAAGGACACGGCGATCAACGCGGCACTGTCGTTCGGTCCGGGCGCCTTCGCCGCCGGCTCGACCGGGCGCCTGGTCGCCCAGGGCGCGGCGGGCGCCTACCGCGCCAGTCAGTCGTTCGAGAACGGCGACATCCTGGGCGGCATCGCCGGCATCGCCAGCACCGCCGGCAGCATCACCCAGACGCCTGAACTCAACCTGCTCGGCAGCGGCATTCGCCTCGGCCAGTCGATCGACAACGTGATCGACCACGGCATCGACGGCAACACGCTGACCGGCGTGTACTACGGCGTCAACGGGGTCATCGGCAGCGTCAACGCGATCGACGCGCAGGATGCGGCCCGCGAAGCGGCCCAGCGCGCCAACGACGCCGGCATACCGCTCGACGCGCCGCTCGATGCGGACGATCTGCCGCTGGTCGACCACAACACGCTGGTGGCCACCGCCGACGTGCCGGGCAGCGGCTACGAAAGCACGCTCACCGGCGGCGTAATCAGCGACATCGATCCGCTGGGAACCGGCGGCGGCTTCATCGCCTCCACGCCCGAACCGACGCTGGTGGCCGACAACCCGCTCACCCTGGGGGCGACCGAGGCGCTCGCGACGCCGGACGCCCCGGCCTTCGGCACGGCCGATCTCTCGATCGATCCGGCGTCGCTGACGATCGCCGAACCGGGCACCGTGCCGTCGCTGCTCGATCCGGCGCTGGCCACGACGGAGGCGCCCGAGATCCGCATCGGCACCACCGAGCTGCCCGAGTTCGAAGACCTCAACGGCAGCCGCCCCG
>JBCCOR010000487.1:0-4220 GCA_039025295.1 Acidobacteriota bacterium | reverse complement strand
GGCGCGGACGGCGGCGATGAGATCGAGCATCGGCCGGCCGCGCGGGCCGGGCGCGGTCAGCGCGGCGCGATCGCGGGCCGGGACCGCGTCGGCGACGGCGGCCGCCACGTCGTCGCTGACCTCGTAGGCCGCGGCCGCGATCGCCGGGCCGATCCACGCGTCGACGGCGAGCGGCGTGTCGCCTTTGCGATCGGGCGCGGCCGCGCGCGCCCGCCGGACGAGCCGCCGCATCGCCGCCGGCACGACGCCCGCCGCGATCCCGCGCCAGCCGGCGTGGACCGCCGCGATCGCCGGGCCGGCGCGCAGCACGACGGGCACGCAGTCGGCGGTGACGATCGCCAGCGTGAGATCGGCCTGCGCCGTGACCAGCGCGTCGGCCGGGCCGCACGCGGCGTCGCCGAGCGGGGGCGGCTCGGCGCGATCGCGCGCGCGCGCATCGTCGAGATCGATCACCGCGCGGCCGTGCACCTGATCGAGCCAGGCGATCGGCGTCGCCGGCGCGTCGAAGGCGATCGCGGCGGCGTCGCGCAGCGCGTCACCGCGCGGGCGGTCGCGTCGGCTGATCGCGCCGCGGCCGACGAAGGCCACGTCGACGTCGCCGTCCTGCCAGCGCCAGACGGGAGGACGGGCGGGCAGCGGTGCGGCGTCCGGGTTCGGGGATGGGGCGGCCCTGCGCATGGCGCGCATTCTACGCCGTTCGACGGTTCGGCCGGGGCCGCGCGTCCGGTATGATCCGGTTCATGGCGCGCTCCGACTACGAAGCGGTCATCGGCCTGGAAGTCCACGTCCAGCTGAAGACCGAAACCAAGATCTTCTGCAACTGTCCGAACCGCTTCGGCGCGCAGCCCAACACCCTGGTGTGCGCCGTCTGCCTCGGCTATCCCGGCACCCTGCCGGTGCTCAACCGCGCCGCCGTCGACCAGGGCATCCGCCTGGCGCTGGCGCTCGGCGCGACGGTCCATCGGCGTTCGATCTTCGCCCGCAAGAACTACTTCTACGCCGATCTGCCCAAGGGCTACCAGATCAGCCAGTTCGATCGTCCGCTCGCCGAAAACGGCCGTCTGCCCCTCACGCAGCACGACCGCGAGGTCGAGATCGAGCGCCTGCATCTCGAAGAGGACGCCGGCAAGCTGCTGCACGAGGCCCCCGGCGGCGGCCAGCTGCCCGGCACCAGCCTGGTCGACTACAACCGCTGCGGCACGCCGCTGCTCGAGATCGTCACCACGCCGTCGCTGCGCTCGGCCGAGGAGGCGCAGGACTATCTGCAGTCGCTGCACCAGGTGCTGACCACCACCGGCACCAGCGACGGCAACATGGAAGAGGGCAGCCTGCGCTGCGACGCCAACGTGTCGATGCGGCCGGTGGGCAGCGCGGTGCTCGGCACCAAGGCCGAGGTCAAGAACCTCAACTCGTTCCGCTTCGTCGCGCGCGCGATCGAATACGAGATCGAGCGCCAGTGCGCGCTGCTCGATCGCGGCGAGCGCGTGGTGCAGGAAACGCGCACCTTCGACAGCGAGCGCGGCGTCACCCAGCCGCTGCGCAGCAAGGAGGAGGCGCACGACTACCGCTACTTTCCCGAGCCCGATCTGCCGCCGCTCGTGCTCGCCGCGGCGCGCGTCGACGCGATCGCGGCGGCGCTGCCCGAGCTGCCGTGGACGCGGCGCGCGCGGCTCGCGGCAGACTACGGCCTCGACGCCGACGACGCCCGCCTGCTCACCGCCGAGCCCGCGCTCGCCGACTACTACGAAGCCGCGGTCGCCGCGCTGCCGGCGCAGCCGCAGGCGCTCGCCAACTGGGTGACCAACGACGTGCTGAAGCTGCGCAAGGAGCACGGCGGCGCGATCGGCGGCGCCGAAGACAGCGCGTCGGCGACCGTGCCGGCGGCGACGCTCGCACAGACGGTCGCGCTGGTCGACGACGGCACGCTCTCGACCAGCGCCGGCAAGACGGTCTTCGAAACCCTGTGGCAGCGCCGCTGCGCCGACGCCGACGCCGCGCTCGATCCGGCCGCGCTGGCCGCGGAGCTCGGCCTGGTGCAGGTGCGCGACGCCGACCAGATCGCCGCGTGGGCGCGCGAGGCGGTGGCCGCCAATCCGAAGCAGGTCGCCCAGTACCGCGGCGGCAAGACCAAGCTGATCGGCTTCTTCGTCGGCCAGGTGATGCGCGCCTCGCGCGGCCGCGCGGCGCCCGATCTCGTCCAGGCCGCGCTGCGCGACGCGCTCGACGCCGCCGAGGTCTGAATCCGCCGTGGCCCGATCCCCGCGATGACTGAACCCGCCGCGCGGCAGCGCTTCCCGTCGTGATCCGCTTCTTCAGCGTCACCAAGCGCTATCCCGGCGGGCAGGTCGCATTGCGCGATCTCTCACTCGAGATCGCGGCCGGCGACATGGTCTTTCTCACCGGTTCGAGCGGCGCCGGCAAGACCACTTTCCTCAAGCTGATCTACCGCGAGGAAGTGCCCACCCAGGGGCAGATCATCGTCCACGGACGCAACGTCTCGTCCCTGCCGCTGCGCAAGGTGCCCTATCTGCGGCGCGACATCGGCGTCGTCTTCCAGGACTTCCGCCTGATCCACCGCAAGACGATCTTCGAGAACGTCGTCTATCTGCCGCGCATCCTCGGCTTCGACGCCAAGAGCCAGCGCCAGCGCGCCTACGACGTGCTGCGCCAGGTCGGCCTCAGCCATCGCATGAGCGCGTTTCCGCTGCAGCTCTCCGGCGGTGAGCAGCAGCGCGTCGCGATCGCCCGCGCGCTGATCAACGAGCCGACGATCCTGCTCGCCGACGAGCCGACCGGCAACCTCGATCCGGGGCTGTCGGAGGAGATCCTGCGGCTGCTGCTGACCATCCACCGCCGCGGCACAACGATCGTGCTCGCCACCCACGACCGCAGCCTGATCGAGCGCGTCGGCGGGCGCGTGCTGACCCTGGCCGACGGCAGCCTGATCGACGATCGCCATCTGCCCGGCGGCGATCCCGCGTTTGCGATCGACGACCTGCCGCCGCCGGAACCGCCGTCCGCCGAGCCCACTGCGGCGTCGCCAACCGCCGAGGGCGCGGCGTGACGTTCATTCAGGCGCTGCGTTATTTCGTGCGCGAAGCGGCGCTCAGCCTGGCGCGCAGCTGGAAGGTCAGCGCGCTCGCGATCCTCACCATTGCCGTCAGCCTGGGGTTGACCGGCGCGTTTCTCCTGATCAACCACAATCTGCATCAGCGCGTGGCGCAGTGGCAGCGCGAGAGCAAGGTCGTGCTCTATCTCGACGGCGCGCTCGCGGAGGCCGACCGCCAGGCGCTGATCGAGCGGGTGGCGGCGGCGCCGTGGGTCGACGACGTCGCGCTGGTCGACGCCGCGACCTCGCGCGCGCGCTTCGTCGAGAATTTCCCCAGCCTGGCCGATCTGCTCGAGGGCTGGGGCGAGGAGCCGCTGCCGGCGTCGCTCGAGGTGCAGATCGACGCCGCGGCGACGGCCGATCGCGCGTCGGGCAGCGGCGATCTGACGATCTGGCTGGCCGGCCTGCGCGACGATCCGGCGGTGATCATGGTCGACGACGACCGCGACTGGCTGGCGCAGCTCGAGACCGTGATCTGGGTGCTGCGCGGCGCCGGTCTGCTGCTCGGCGGCGTGCTGCTGATCACCGCGGTCTTCACCATCGCCAGCGTCATCCGCCTGACCGCGTATCTCTACCGCGACGAGATCGCGGTGATGCGCATGGTCGGCGCGACCGAGTTCTTCATCCGCGGTCCGTTCTATCTCGAGGGCCTGCTCCAGGGTCTCCTGGGCGGCCTTGCGGCCTGCGGCGCGCTGGCGATGCTGCACACGATGATGATCGCACCGCCGGCGGGCGGCGCCGGTTTTGCTGCCGGCGGCGATTGGATCCTCACTGCGCTGGCGCAGGAGTTCTTACCGACCGGGCAGGTGCTGGGCCTGATCGCGCTGGGCGGCCTCGCCGGCCTGGTCGGCGCGGTGGTATCGCTGCGGCGCGAGAGCCTCGGCCGCACCCAGGAAATCGCGCCCAGCTGGATCGAGTCGGCCGACGCCTGAGCGCCGACGCTCAGCGCGCGTCGGTGTCGGCGCTGTCGTTGCTGCGGGCGTCGTTCGCCGGCGCGCGCCGCGCCCAGCGCTCGACCGCGGGCGCGTTCTCCTGCGGCAGCAGCTCGATCTGCAGACGACCGGTGCTGGTGCGGGTCGGGCGGTAGCGCCGCTGGACGCTGCCGGTGCGC
>JBCCOR010000486.1:0-4235 GCA_039025295.1 Acidobacteriota bacterium | reverse complement strand
GGCCCGAGCCGAGGTCCTCGACCTTGAGGATCAGGCGGTAGTCGCCCGGGCGCAGCCGGCGCTGGACGACCAGCGGCAGCCGCGCCGCGCTGGCGGCCGGCGCGTCGGCGGTCTGCGCGGGCAGGTCGAAGCGGTAGCGGCTGCCGCTGGTCGTCCAGCGCCGGCTGCGCCCGGGCGACTACCGCCTGATCCTCAAGGTCGAGGACCTCGGCTCGGGCCGCATCGGACGCATCGAGCACGCGCTGAACGTGCCGCGGGTCGCGTCGGGCCCGATGCGCGGCGGCGCGGTGCGGATCACCGCTGAAGGCGCGCTCGCCGAGGACGCCAGCGCGGGCAGCGCCGACCCGGATCGCGACGCCGCGACGGTGGCCGCCCTCGCCGAAACCGACGACATCCTCGACACCGGCGAGCACGTCATCCAGCTCGGCGCGATGCCCGAGGCGCTGCTGGTCGGCCGGGTGCGGGTGTCGGCGCGCGCGCGCGGCAGCGCCATCGCGCGCGTCGCGTTCGCGCTCAACGGCCGCACGGTGATGCGCAAAACGCGTCCGCCCTACAGCGTCGAGCTCGATCTCGGTCCGGCGCCGCGGCTGCACACCGTGCGCGCCACCGCCCTCGACGCCGACGGCAACGTGCTCGCCGAGGACGCGCTGCGCCTCAACGCCGGGCCACACCGCTTCGCGATCCGCCTGCTGCAGCCGCGCGGCGGCCGCATCTATGAGCGCAGCCTGAACGTGCGCGCCGCGCTCGAGGTGCCCGAGGGCGAAACGCTCGACCGGGTCGAGCTCTACTACAACGACCTGCGCATCGCGACCCTCTACCAGCCGCCCTACGAACAGCCGGTGCTGCTCGACCGGCTCGACGACGCGCCCGGCGCGGTCGCCTACGTGCGCGCGGCCGCCTATCTGAAAGACGGCAACCGCACCGAGGACGTCGTGCTGATCAACACGCCCGACGCGATCGAGCAGGTCGACGTCGGCCTGGTCGAGCTCTACACCAGCGTGCTCGATCGCAAGAAGCGCTTCGTGCCCGATCTTGGCCCCGAGGTCTTCACCGTGCGCGAGGACGGCGCGCCGCAGGAGATCGTGCGCTTCGAGCCGGTCGACAACGTGCCGGTGCACGCCGTGCTGATCCTCGACACGTCGCTCTCGATGCTCACCCGCCTGCCCGACGTCGAGCGCGCCGCCGACCGCTTCCTGCGCACCGTTCTGCGCCCGCGCGACCGCGCCGCGCTGATGACCTTCGCCGACGTGCCGCGCCTTGCGGTGCGCTTCACCAACCAGGTCGAGGTGCTCGCCGGCGGCCTCAGCGGGCTGGCGGCCGAGGGCGAGACCGCGCTCTACGACGCCCTGCTCGAGGGCCTGCACTACACCAGCGGCCTGCGCGGTCGGCGCGCGCTGATCGTGCTCACCGACGGCGAGGACTCGCGCAGTCGCCACAGCTACGACGACGTGCTCGACTTCGCCCGCCACACCGGCGCCACCGTCTACATCATCGGGCTCGATCTGCCGACCCAGTCGGTCGACGCCCAGCTGCGGCTGCGCACCCTGGCGGTCGAGACCGGCGGCTCGTTCTTCTCGATCCGCTCAGCGGCCGAGCTCCGGCGCATCTACGCGACGATCGAGGCCGAGCTGCGCGCGCAATACCTGCTCGCCTACCAGCCCAGCCGGCCCGTCGACAGCGTTGAGGGCTTCCGCCGGGTCGAGGTCGAGGTCGAGGGCCGCGGCCTCGAGGCCAAGACCCGGACCGGCTACGTGCCATAGCGCGCCGCCGGCCGGTCGGCCGATTGGTTAGGATGGAAGCATGAACGACATCAACCGTCGCCAGCTCGTGCTCGGCTCGGCCTCACCGCGCCGGCGCGAGATCCTCGGCCGCCTGCGGGTCGACTTCTTTATCCGCGCCGCCGACATCGACGAGACGCCGCACGACGGCGAGCGTCCCTCCGCCTACGTCCGCCGCATGGCCGAAGAGAAGGCGCGGGCGGTGGTGGCGATGCCCGACGCGATTGCCGACGACGCGCGCCGCAAAGGCGTCGGTGAGCTCGTGCTCGGCGCCGACACCACCGTCGCGCTGGTCGACGACGACGGCACGGTCACGATCTTCGGCAAGCCGCAGGACGACGCCGACGCGGCGTCGATGCTGCGGGCGCTGCAGGGACGCGCCCACACCGTGCTGACCGGCCTGGCGCTGGTCGACGGCCCGAGCGGCGCGACCCGCACGGCGGTCGAATCGACGCGCGTGCACATCGCGCCGATGACCGATGACGAAATCGCCTGGTACGTCGCCAGCGGCGAGCCGCGCGGCAAGGCCGGTGCCTACGCCATCCAGGGCATCGCGGCGGCGTTCGTCACCCACATCGAGGGCAGCTACAGCAACGTCGTCGGCCTGCCGCTGCACGCGGTCTACCGCCTGCTCGAGGACGCCGGCTACCGCGTCCGCGAGCACACCCGGCCGCTCGGCCCGGTGGTCGCCCTGCCCGCGCGCGACAGCTGAGCGCCGCGCGACGGATCGCGCAGCGGGCGCCGCGCGCCGGGCGTCGCGCGACGCGCGGTGTATCCATCCTGCTACACTGCGCGCCCCGCGCACCCTGCTAGACTTCCCGCCGCACAGCGCTGTCTAGACTGCCCGGCGCGCCGCGCGCCGTTCATCGAGCCCCGCATTCGCCGTGCCGCATCGGGCGCACGTGCTGCCGCCGCGCTGGGATCACCAAGGAGAGCCGATCATCATGCCCAACAGCCAGGACGTACTCCAGCACATCGAGGCCCGCCAGGACGCCTATCTCGACGAGCTGAAGGACTACCTGCGGATTCCCTCGGTTTCGACCGATCCCGCCTACGATGAAGACGTGCGCCGCTGCGCGCATTTCGTGCGCGATCAGCTGACGAGCGCCGGCCTGACCGCCGAGCTGATCGAAACCGACGGCCATCCGCTGGTCTACGGCGAGTGGCTCGGCGCGCCCGGCAAGCCGACCCTGCTCTTCTACGGCCACTACGACGTTCAGCCGCCCGATCCGCTCGAGCTGTGGCGCAACGATCCGTTCGAGCCGACGGTCGAGGGCGATGAGCTGGTGGCGCGCGGCGCGACCGACGACAAGGGTCAGTCGTACGCCCACATGAAGGCCGTCGACGCGCTGCTGACCACGCGCGGGCGCCTGCCGATCAACGTCAAATTCCTGATCGAGGGCGAGGAAGAGTCGGGCGGCGAGGCGATCGAGAAGTTCGTGCGCGCCGATGGCGGCCGCCGCCTGGCGTGCGACGCGGTCATGGTGTCCGACTCCTCGATGTTCGCGCCCGGCCAGCCGTCGATGATCTACGGCCTCAAGGGTCTGGCCTACATGGAGCTCAAGGTCACCGGTCCGAACCGCGATCTGCACTCGGGCAGCTTCGGCGGCGCGGTCGCCAACCCGGGCAACGCGCTCGCCCACATCATCGCCCAGCTGCGCGATCCGACAACCGGCCGCATCACCATTCCGGGCTTCTACGATGACGTGCTGCCGCTCGAGGATTGGGAGCGCAAAGAATTTGCCGCGCTGCCGTTCGACGCCGACGCCTACCGCGAAGAGCTCGGCATCCTCGAACTCTTCGGCGAAGAGGGCTACACCACCCACGAGCGCGTCTGGGCGCGGCCGACCTGCGACGTCAACGGCATCTTCGGCGGCTACGCCGGCGAGGGCGCCAAGACCGTGCTGCCGTCGTGGTGCGGCGCCAAGGTCTCGATGCGGCTGGTGCCGAATCAGGATCCCGACGACATCGCCAAGCGCTTCACCGAGCACGTCCAGGCGGTGGCGCCGCCGGGCGTCACGGTCGAGGTCACGGCGCTTCACGGCGGCCATCCGGTGCTGCTCGACGCGTCGGGCCCGCTGGTCGACGCCGCGCTCGCCGGCATGACCGAGGAGTGGCAGCGGCCGGTGCGGGTGCGCGAGGGCGGCTCGATCCCGATCGTCAGCACGTTCCACGCGGTGCTCGACGTGCCGATCCTGCTGATCGGCTTCGGCCTGAGCGACGACCGCCTGCATTCGCCCAACGAGAAGTTCAACCTGAGCAACTACTACGGCGGCATTCGCGCCGTCGTGCGCATCCTGGAGCACATGGGCGCGCTCGACGTCGACGCCGAGGGCGCCGTCACGACCGGCGCCGGGGGGGCGGGGCCCCCGCGCCGAGGGGACGCCCGCAAACAAAGCGAAAAGTTGAATAGAAGGGGCGGGCGCGCCGGGGGCCCCGCAGCCACGCCCCACTCGG
>JBCCOR010000485.1:0-4261 GCA_039025295.1 Acidobacteriota bacterium | reverse complement strand
GTCATCGGCGAGGCGACGCGCGCGGCGATCGGCGATCTGGTGCCGCTGACCGCGCTCGGCACGCTCAAGCTGCGCGGCCTGCAGCGGCCGGTGGCGGCGTTCCGGGTCGAGGACGAGCAGCTATGACGCAGATCGACGACGGCGCGGCGGCAACGCGCGTCGCGTGGCCCGGGCCGCCGTTCACGCTGGTGACCGGCAATGCCGGCAAGGCGGCCGAGGTCGCGCGGCTGCTCGACGATGTCGACGGCCCGCCGCGCGCCGCGATCGATCTGCCCGAGCTGCAGTCGCTCGACGTCGACGCGGTCGCCCGCGCCAAGCTCGACGCGGCGTGGTCGCAGCTCGGCCGCACGCTGGTGATCGACGAGACCAGCCTCGAGCTGGCTGCGCTCAACGGCTTTCCCGGTCCGCTGATCAAATGGCTGCTGCAGTCGGTTGGCGCCGCGGGCCTGGCGCGGCTGGCGGCGCAGCTCGGCGACGACCGCGCGACCGCGCGCTGCGTGCTGCTGCTCTGCGACGGTCGGCGACTGTGGCGCGGCGAGGGCGTCGTCGCGGCGCGCATCGTGCCGCCCGCGGGCGACGGCGGCTTCGGCTGGGACGCGGTGGTGCAGCCCGAGGATGCGTCGGGGACCTACGCCGCGCTGTCGGCGGCGGAGAAGGACCGCATCGGCCACCGCGGCTGCGCCTGGCGCGATCTCGCGGACGCGGTCGCAGCGGGGCGATCGACGACCTATCCCTGAGCGTGCCGGCTCAGCGTCCGAGGCGCTGGGCGAGCAGCTCGACGCCGCGCGCGACCGCGTCGGGCGGCGCGCTGGTGAAGCACACCCGCACGTGGTGCGGATACGGCCCAAAGCTCGGGCCGGGGGCGAGCATCAGGCCCCGATCGGCGCAGTCTTCGAGCAGGCCGAGCAGGCCGCGGTCGTCGAGATGGTCGCGCACGTCGAGAAAGAGGAACGTGCTGCCCTGGGGCGCCGGCACGCCGAGGCGCTGGGCGGTGGCGTTGCCGACATCGCGGTAGGCGTCGCGCGCCCGGGTGATCCACGCCGCGCCGGCATCCGAGGTCAGCGCCCGCCGCGCCACCTCCTGGGCCGGCGTCGGCGTGCTGTAGACGGTGTAGGTGGCGATCTTGCGCACGGCGCGCATCGCCTCGCGCGGTCCGACCAGATAGCCGCAGCGGTAGCCCGTCATGCCGTAGGCCTTGGAGAAGGAATGCGTGCCGAACACGCGCTCGGGCGCGAGCGGACGACAGGGCACGTGCGCGGCGTCGCCGTAGACGTAGTCGGCGTAGACCTCGTCGGAGACGATCCACAGGCCTTCGGCTTGCGCCCAGGCGACGATCGCTTCGAGCCAGTCGCCGGGGATCACGCGTCCGGTCGGGTTGTGCGGCGTGCTGATGTAGAGCGTGGTCGTGCGCGGCGTGCGGTGGCGGCGCAGCGCTTCGACCGCGGCGTTGGCGTCGGGGACAGCGTCGTCGAGCAGCGGTACTTCGACCGGCACGCCGTGCAGGCTGCGCACGATGCCGCGGATCAGCGGCCAGAACGGCGCCGCGATCAGCACCTCGTCGTCCGGCTCGAGCAGGGTGGCAAAGAGCGCCGACAGGCCGCCGGTGGCGCCGGCGGTGACCAGCACGTCGGCGGGCGCGGTGGCGACGCCGGTGCGCGCGGCGACGCGGTCGGCGATCGCTTCGAGCAGCGCCGGCTGGCCCGGCGGCGGCGCGTAGCGGTGCAGATCGGGCAGCGCGGCGCTGTCGAGATCCTCCATGCGCGCGCCGTCGACCGGCGGCAGCCAGGTGTCGCCGACGTGGAGCGGAATGACCTCGCCGGTGAACTGGGCGAGTCGCTTGGCGGCGGCGGCGTAGACCGAGCCGCGCAGCGCGGCTGCGGCGCCGCCGAGACGTGGAACGGTGGGTGTGGCTGTCGATGGGCTCATCGCGCGGATCCGTGGTCGTGCGCGCCGGTGCGCGGGAACGGCGCCGGCTGGGTGGCTTCGGCTTCGTGGCGGGTGCGGAACCAGTCGATGGTGCGCGCCAGGCCGTCGGTGAGGTCGAGCGGATCGGGCAGCTGCAGATCGCGCTGGCCGCGCCGCGGATCGACGCACGATCGGCGCTGCTCACCGGCCTTACCCGGGCCAAAGATCGGCTCGGGCACCGTGCCGCCGAGTCCCTGGCGAAGGCTCTCGCACAGCTGCATCACCGAGGTTTCGCGCCCCGTGCCGACGTTGTAGACGTGATGGCCGGTGCGGTTGAGGGCGGCGCGGTTGGCGGTGACGACGTCGGCCACGTGGACGTAGTCGCGGGTCTGCAGGCCGTCGCCGTTGATCCGCGGCGACTCGCCGTTGAGCAGGCGGTCGAGGAAGATCGCGATCACGCCGGCCTCGCCGTGCGGGTTCTGGCGCGCACCGTAGACATTGGCGTAGCGCAGGCTGATCGCGTCGAGGCCGTAGGTCTGGTGGTAGACGTAGAGATAGCGCTCGACCGCCAGCTTGGCGACGCCGTAGGGCGAGAGCGGGCGCAGGGCGTGGTTTTCACCGGCCGGGAAGCGGTTCTGTTCGCCGTAGATCGCGCCGCCGGTCGAGGCGAAGAGCACCCGCTTGACGCCGCCTTGGCGCGCGGCCTCGAGCAGGTTGAGACTGCCGAGCACGTTGACGTCGGCGTCGAAGTGCGGATTGTCGACCGAGCGCCGCACGTCCATCTGGGCAGCCTGATGGATGAGCACGTCGATGCCGCTGGATCGCACCACCTCGGCCGCTTCACGGCTGCGGATGTCGAGCGGATGAAAGGCAATACCGCTCGCGGGCAGATTGTCGCGCCGGCCGGTCGAGAGATCGTCGATGACGATGACGCGGTGGCCGTCGGCGAGGAACGCATCGGCCAAGTGCGAGCCGATGAAGCCCGCGCCGCCGGTGATGCAAAGAGTGAGAGGTGTGGACATGTTGCGCTCCGTACGGAGATCGGATCGAAAGCCGGGATCGACGCGACGGCGCTGCCCGAGCCGATCGTCCGCGGAGCGCGAACGGTGGGTCCGTCCGACCTCAGCGGACGCGCTGTTCGATCAGAGCGAGCAGCACGTCGAGATCGCGCAGGGCGTCACCGGTGCCTTCGGGTGCGATCAGCTCGAACGGCAGGCTGCGGGTTGCGCTCCAACCGCCGTCGTCGAGGCGTTCGACGTAGCGCAGGATGCCCTGGCCGCTCGGACCGCCCTGGGTCACCGGCGGCGTCGCCAGCCATGCGATCAAAGCCGACGCGCCGTCGGGTGAAGTGTAGAACGTTGCGAGCGTGCCGTCGATGGGGGGAAGCGCGTGACGACCCGCGAGACGCACGTCGAGCACCGCGCGCATCTCGCCCTCGCCGGCCGTGGGCGCGACCGGATCGAAGAGTCCGCCCGCGTCGATCTGGATGACGCCGTCGCTGTCGTTGGGCGCCAGCAGGCGCGCCACGAGGTCGAGCACGTAGGTGCGCGCGGCGGCCGCCAGCACGTCGACGTCGGCGTGGCCGGCGCCGTAGGTGTTGATCCAGGCGTCGAGCTGCTGCGCAACGTAGTCGATCAGGGCCGATTCGAGATGCAGCTGGGCGCCGACGGCGATGATGATGTGGCGGGCGCTGTCGGCGACGGCGACGAAATCACCGCTGGCGAAAGCGGCGTCCTGGGTGCGCAGCGCGCCGTGGATCTGGTCGCTGAGGTAGGTCAGCTCGAGCGGCAGCAGATGGATGCGCGCATCGACCAGCGTGGCGTCGTGCGGATGGACGAAGGCGACGTGCAGGCCGGCGCCGTCGTCGAGCACGTCGACCCGGCGGTGGCTGTCGAGGGCGGCAGCCGTCTGTATGCTGCCGCGCGCCTCGGCCGGCGCGTCGTCGGCGAGCGCGCTGGCCGCGGTCAGGTCGATGGCCTCGTGCCAGCCGAGATAGCGGCCGCCGGGGAAGAGCAGGGGGGCGTAGTGCATCGCTGGCCCGTCGTCACCGGCGACCTGCCAGACCACGTGCAGCACGGTGCGATGGCTGCGCACGACCTCGGTCGTGTCGCCTTCTTCCAGGAAGAGATCGTAGGCGTCCTGCGCCGGCAGGATCTGCACCGTGCCGGGGACGGCCGCCTCGGTGGCGGTGATGCGCTCGACCGGCTGCCAGTCGACGCCGTCGAAGCTGGTGACGTGCAGCGTCGGGCCGCGGTTCACGCCCGCGGCGGTTTTCCAATAGAGCACGACGTGGCCGGTGTCCCGGCTGTAGACCAGCTCGGGCACCCGGACGGGCAGGGGGGGGGATGGGCGGGGG
>JBCCOR010000484.1:0-4266 GCA_039025295.1 Acidobacteriota bacterium | reverse complement strand
GCGACGCCTCGGCCACCGCCTCGGCGAACGGCGTGATGTCGATCGAACCGGTCTCGCTGTGGTCGACGCCGGCGAGATCGGGCACCGAGGCGACCATCTCGCCGGGTTCGGCGCCGGCGAGATCGGGCATCGAGGCGATCATCTCGCCGGGTTCGGCGTCGGCGAGATCAGGCACCGAGGCGGCCATCGGCGTACCGTCGGGCGCGTGCGTCACCGTCGCGCCGTCGAGCTGATAGCCGGTCGCGCGCAGCGTGGCCGCGATGGCCGTCCACGCGGCGGCGGCCTCGTCGTCGTGCGCGGCGGCGCGTCCCAGGCGCTGGGCGTGCGCGGCGACGTCCTCGTGGCGCCCGTCTTCGATGTCGAGCTCGGCGAGCAGACGGCGGCCGTTGATGTGCTCCGGATTGAGCGTCAGGATTTCGCGCAGGCGCTCCGCCGCCTTGCCCTTGAGACCGTACTTGGCAAAGACCTCGGCTTCGGCGATCAGGTCTTCGACCCGATGGCGACCGGTTTGGGTGAGCTGCGGCGACGCCGCCAGCTCCATCTCCTCGGAGGCTTCGATCGCGTCGTCGATGTCGGGCAGCGGCTCGGCGGCCGAAAAATCGTCGAGATCGATCTCCTCGTCGTCGAGATCGATCTCGACCCCGTCGTCGATGCTGGTATCGCGCTCGGTGAGCGGCTGGAAGTCGTCCGGCGGGCGGACCAAATTCTCCGATTCGGTGTCGTCGTCGAGATCGAGCGCGAAGATCTGGGCCAGATCGGCGTCCGGCTCGTCCGCCGCCGCGGCATCGGATACGTCGTCGGCCGCGTCGTCGTCGTCGTCCAGATCGATGACGAGATCGTGGAACACCGGCGCGGCGACGGCCTCGGCCGCGTTCGCCGCCTCGGCGGCCTCAGCCGCGCTGATCGTGCGCACCGGACCGGTGGGTTCCTCGTGCAGATCGGGCATCCCGCCGAGACCGCCAGCCGCCGGATCGGGCAGATCGTCCATCGCCGGCAGGTCGTCGTACCCCGGCGCGGTGTCGGTGCCCGTTTCACCCAGCGGCTCGTCGCGATCGAGCAGCCCGAGATCGGCGCCGATCTGGCGGACGTCGGGATTGGCTGCGACGGCGTGGTCGAGCAGCTTGCTCGCCGCCTCGACGTGGCCCTCGTCGTAGAGTCCGCCAACGGTTTCGCGCACCCGCTCGAGATCACCCAATCCGGCCACTTCGAGCAGCCGCTGCAGCACCGGCACCGCCTCCTCGACCGAACCTTCGACCAGCAGGATGTCGGCGAGAGACTTGTACGACGCAACCGCCTTGTCGGTGAGCTGCTGCTCGGTGTAGAGCTCGGCCAGGCGCAGATGGAAGGTCGGATTGTCCGGCTCGAGCTCGGACATCCGCTGGTAGGTGTTGATCGCCGACGCGGCGTTGCCCTGCTGCTCGTAGTGATCGGCCAGCACCTGATACGACGAGCGCGCTTCGTTGAGCAGGCCCTGACGGGCGTAGAGTTCGGCGAGCTTGCCGTAGGCCTGCAGGGTGGTCGGCGCCAGCTTGACGATCTTCTTGTAGATCGCGATCGCTTTGACGAAGAAGCCGTCGTCGGTGTACTGCTCCGCGATCTGAGTGAACAGGCGGATGGCCTCGTCGATGCGATCGATGCGGGCGTAGAGATCACCGACCCGATTGAGCGTGTTGGCGTCGTTCGGGTTGTGATCGAGGACCTTCAGGTATTCCTTGATCGCGTGCTCGATCTTGCCCTTCGAGACGTACTTCTCGGCGGCCTGGACGGTTTTCTGGCGACGGAAGACCATTCAGCGAACCCTCGGCAACGGCGGCGAAGCGGCGGCGTGCGCGCGTGCGCGCATCGGCGCACGCGCCCGGCGGCGGTCGTCGTCGCGACGCGGCACGACGGTGCGGAAGCTCAGGCGGTGCTCGGCGGTCGGCCCGTAGCGGCGCAGGGCCTCACGATGACGCGCCGCGCCGTACCCTTTGTGATCGGCGAAGCCGTAGTGGGGATGCCGACGATCGAGCGTCGTCATCATCGCGTCGCGGGCGACCTTGGCCAGCACCGACGCGGCGGCGATGGCATAGCTGAGCGCATCCCCTTTGATCAGCGGCAAAACCGGCGCGCCGAGGTCGTCGCCGAGGCGGACCGCGTCGACCAAAACGGCATCGGGCGCCTGCGGCAGGCGCCCGAGCGCGCGTCGCATGGCGCGACGCGTGGCGAGGCGAATGTTGCTGCGATCGATGGCATCTGCCGCGACCGCGACGACGGCGTGGCGATGCGCCCGGCGCACGTGATGGGCCAGCCGGGTGCGGGTCGCCGAATCGAGGCGCTTGCTGTCGTCGACGCCCGGAATCTGCGGATCGTCGGGGCCGAGCACCACCGCGGCGGCGACCACCGGACCGGCGAGCGCGCCGCGTCCGGCCTCGTCGACGCCGGCAATCCAGGTGTAGCCGGCGCGGCGCAGACGGTCTTCGAGCGCGCCCAGGCAGTGCAGGCGCCAGGCTTCGGCGAGCAGATCACCGCCGTGGGGTCGCCGCGACGAGCGCCGCGCCGTGCGCGGGCGTCCGCGCGTCGCGCCGACGCCGCGCGACGGCGCCGCGGGCGAAGGAGACGACGCGGAGGCGACGCGGGCGGTCCCGCGCGGGGAAGGGCCGGTTGAGAAAGGCGCGGAGCGAGCCGGCGCCGGGTCAAACCCGCCGGCGCTCTTCGATGCGCGCGGCCTTGCCGCGCAGCTTGCGCAGGTAGTAGAGCTTGGCACGGCGCACCTTGCCCAGGCGGGTGACTTCGATGCGGTCGATCTGCGGCGAGTGCAGCGGGAAGACGCGCTCGACGCCGATGCCGTCGGAAATTTTGCGCACGGTGAACGACGCGCGCGTGCCGCTCGCGCGACGCGCGATGACCACGCCCTGGAACACCTGGATGCGCTGCTTGTTGCCTTCGACGACCTTGACGTGCACGCGCACGGTGTCGCCGGCCTGGAAGTCGGGGATGTCGTCGCGCAGATACTCGCGCTCGACGCTGGTGAGAACGTTCATGTGCGTGTTTCCTTACCCGTGAAATGCCGGGGAACTGGTTTCATTATTGGGATCTGTCGGGTGGCTTGCAAGTCCGGCGCGGCCGCGGCGCGCGGGATCCGGCGTGCGCGCCGTCGGCAGCGTCCGTCCGAGCCGCGCGGCGAGGTGGTCAGCCTCGCGCCGCAGCGCGTGATCGGGCGGCATGGCGGCGAGCAGATCGGGCCGCTTGATCACGGTCGCGCGCAGCGCTTCGCGCCGCCGCCACGCGTTGATGCGCGCGTGGTCGCCGGAAAGCAGCACGTCAGGCACGGCCAGGCCGGCGATCTCGCGCGGACGGGTGTAGTGCGGATAGTCGAGCAGGCCGTGGCGGAAGCTATCCTGATCGACGGAGTCGGCCAGGCCGACAACGCCCGGCACCTGGCGCGAGAGCGCTTCGATCAGCACCATCGCGGGCAGCTCGCCGCCCGAGAGCACGTAGTCGCCGATCGAGATCTCTTCGTCGACGGCGCGCAGGCGCACGCGCTCGTCGATGCCCTCGTAGCGGCCGCAGAGCAGCAGCAGATCGCGCTTGGCCGCCAGCCGGCGGACGTTGCGGTCGTCGAGCGGCGTGCCCTGGGGCGAGAGCAGGATGCGCCAGGGTGGCGGCGCGTCGGCCGCATTCGGCGCGCCGACCGCGGCGATGGCGTCGAACCACGGCTGCGCGGTCATCACCATGCCGCCGCCACCGCCGTAGGGCTCGTCGTCGACGCTGCGATGCTTGTCGGCGGTGAAGGTTCGCAGATCGTGGACGTCGACCGTCATGCGCGCTTCCGCGATCGCCCGTCCGACCAGGCTGGTGGCCAGGAACGGGGCAAAGAGCTCGGGGAAGATGGTCAGGATTTGAATGCGCATGTTTCGATCAGTCCGGCCGGCAGTTCGACCTCGATGCGGCGCGCGTCGATGTCGATCGCGCGCACGTGGGCGTCGACGTAGGGCACGTGCAGGGCGCGATTCTCACGCTCGACGCGCAGCAGCAGGCCGCCGCCGTCTTCGATCACGTCCTCGATGCGCCCGAGCAGGCCGTCGGTGCGGTCGATGCACAGACAGCCGATCAATTCGAAGAAGTAGTGCACGCCCTCGGGCGCGGGCGGCACCTCTTCGCGCGGCACTTCGAGCACGCCGCCGCGCAGGCGCTCGGCGGCGTCGCGATCGTCGACGCCATCGAAGGTGAGAATCAGACCGTCGCGGTGCGGCTGCGCGCGGGCGACGCGCAGCGCGTCGGCGGGTG
>JBCCOR010000483.1:0-4270 GCA_039025295.1 Acidobacteriota bacterium | reverse complement strand
CTACCGGCGCGGACGCGACGCCTGCCGCGCTGCGCTGCGCTTGGACGGCACGCGCGCCGTCGCGCTGGCGCAGCGCGGTCATCTCGAGCTGCAGTACGCCGACTACCTGCGCTGGCGCCTGGGCGCCGATCCGGTGCCGCGCTACGGGATCGCCCTGCGCCAGCAGATCGAGGCGACGCGCATGGCGACCGGCAGCGCGATCGTGCACGCCATGCTGTCGGAGTCGTATCTGCGCTTCGGGCTGTACGAGGGCGACGCCGTCACGCACGCGTCGCAGCCCCGCGACGCGCGGCCCTACGTCGATCTCGCCGCCGCCCACATCCGCGTGGCGATGCAGCGCGAGCCGACCAACCGGCTGTTCGTGCGCTATCTGGCGATGGTGCTGTCGCAGCGCGCCTGGACCGAAAGCCTCGCCGGGCGCGATCCGACGCGCAGCGCGCATGCGGCACACCGGCTGCAGCTGGCGTCGCGGCGCGCGCGCGACAACGTCTCCGTGCGGACCAACCGCGCGCGCGGGATCTTCGATATCTGGCGCGCGGTGTTGCACCACGATCTCGATCGGGGCAAGCTGCTGCAGCCCGGCCTGCGCTTGATGCGTCAGGCGCTGGAGGAGGCCGGGACGCCGCTCGCCGATACCGGCTGGGATCTGTGGACGTGGAGCCTGGTGCATCAATACGAAGCGGTGGAGGCGTGGGGTACCGCGCGCGATCCGCGCACCGCGTTCGATCAGGCCACGCGCTATCTGCAGCGCGCGCAGCATCTCGATCCGCAGCAGATGACCTTCTTGCGCAACGAAGTCAGCGTGCTGGAGGCGCGCATCGACACCCAGTGGATTTTCGGCGGCACCATCGATCTGGCGTGGCTCGCGCGCCAGCGCGCGCGGCTCGGCGCGCTGCATGCGCGGGCCATCGATGCGCCGGCGCGCGCCGCCGTCGATCAGACGCTTTGGCGGCTCGCGGCGCAGCGTCAGGCGATGGACGGTGGCGACACGTGGGCCGACGTGCCCGCGCGGACGATCGTGTTCGCATCGGTGCGCGAGCCGGTCCGCCGCGCCGAGCTGGCGCTTTGGCCGGGCCTGGCCGCGGCGGCGCGGGACGGCGATCGCGCGGCCGCGCGCCGCTGGCGCGTCGTGATCGACGAGGCCGCGCGCGCGGCCGCGTCGGCGTCGGCGCCGGACGCCGAGCAGGACCGCATCCGCGCCATGGCCCATCGGCTCGACGCCGCGCTGGCCGAGGACGTCCGCACCCGCACCCATCACGTCGCCGAGGTCGAGCGGCTCGCCGACGCGATCGTGCGGCGCAATCCGTGGCAGCGGCACGAGGCCCAGCTGCTCCGACTGGCGCTCGCGTCGCGGGCGCTCGCGCCGACCGTGCGGCAGATCGTGCCGCCGAGGGGATGAGATCGTGAACGGCCCACAGCGGGGAGGCGTCGTCGAATGACCCGATGGGACGGGCGTGCGCACACGCCGCGCAGCGATATGATGGATTCGTCACCGGTGCACCGCTACGGCACGGCGGTGCCGCTGGCGTCAGGCGGCACGGCGGAGATCTATCGTGCCTACGACGCGGCGCTGGGGCGCGAGGTGGCGCTCAAGTTCCTGCGCTTCGAGGATCCCGGCCTGCAGGCGCGGCTCTTGCGCGAAGCGCGGGCGCTGGCGCAGCTGCAGCATCCGGGGATCTGCGAGGTCTACCGGGTCGGCGAGGACGTCGGGCGTCCGTACGTGGCGATGCGCCTGATCGAGGGGCAAGAGATCGACGTGGCGCTGGCCGACGCCTCGTGGCGAACGATCGTCGCGGTGATGCGCGACGCGGCCGACGCGGTGGCGGCGGCGCACGCGGCGGGCTTGGTGCACCGCGATCTGAAGCCGCCGAACATCCTGGTAGAGCAGATCGACGGCGGCCTGCGGCCGGTGGTGGTCGACTTCGGCCTGGTGCAGGACCGCCGTCCGGGGACGATGCTGACCGAGGCGGGCGAGCTGCTCGGCACGCCGCACTACATGGCGCCCGAGCAGCTGCGCGGTGCGCCGGATGCGATCGGTCCGCCGGCCGACGTGTGGGCGCTGGGTATCACGCTGGCGCAGCTGCTCTTCGCCGGTCGGGCGATGCCGTTCCACGCCGAGAACGAACTCGACCTGATGCGCGCGATCCTGCGCGATGCGCCGCGGCTGCCCGAGATCGGTCCGCCGGCGCTGCGCGCGGTGCTGCGGCGCTGCCTGGCGAAGTCGCCGGCGAACCGCTACGCCGACGCGCGCGCGCTGGTCGACGATCTCGATCGCGTGCTCGACGATCGCCCGGTGACGCGTGCGCCGACCGGTGCCCGCGCGCTGTGGAAGATGCGGCGGCTGCAGCAGCGCCCGGCGCTCGCGGTCGCGGCGCTGCTGCTGCTCGCGGCGCTGGCGCTGGGCGTGGTGTTGGTATTTCGACACCGCGCCTATCTGCACAGCGTGCAGCGCTACAGCCAGCTGGGCAAGGACCTGAGCTGGACGATGCGCGCGGAACACATGCGGCCGCCGCACGATCTGACGCCGGCCCACGCGCGGCTGCGCGACCGCATCGCGGCGCTGGAAGCCGAGCTGGCGGCGCTGCCGCGTCGCGCGCCGGCGCGCGGTCCGCTGCACTACGCGATCGGTGAGGGCTACCGCGCGCTCGGCGACACGTCGGCCGCGCGCGCGCTCTGGCATTTCGAGCGCGCGTGGGCGGCCGACTTTCGATCGCCCGACGCGGCCTATGCGCTGAGTGCGACGCTCGGCCAGCGCGTGGTCGCCGAATGGCGTCCGCTCTCGCCCGATCTGCGGCTGCGGATCGCGTCGCTGCTCGAGCGCGGACGCCAGGCGCAGACCGCCTCGCCCGACTACGTCGAGGCGCTGCTCGCGCTCTACGAGGAACGCTTCGACGACGCCCTCGCGCTGGCCGAGCGGGCGCGGCGCACCGTGCCGTGGGCGTACGAGATCGACCGCCTGATCGGCGACGTCCACGTGGCGATCAGCCGCGCGGTCGACTCGGCGCGGCCCGGCGACGTCGACGCGTCGCGCGAGGCGGCGGCCGCGGCCTATGCGCGCGCGATCGAGCGCGGACCGAGCGATCCCGCGAGCCACGTGCGCGCCTGCCGGCTCGACGGCTTCTGGCTCGGCAGCCTGGTCGTGCGGCCGCATCCCGAAGGCAACGACTACCTGGCGCGCGCGCAGACGCTGCGCACGCGCGGCCTGGCGCGGTGCGCCCAGGCCCTGCAGCTCGACCCGACACAGGCCGACGCGGTGGCGATCCAGGGCTACATCGAGCGCCAGTACGCCGAATACCTGCGCTGGCAGCGCGACGAAGATCCCACGCGTCATCTCCGTGCGTCGCTGCATCATCTGCGGCGCGCCGTCGACATGGCGCCGCACAGCGGCCGCGCGCACGCCATGCTCAGCGATCTCTACATCGAATACGGCTACGTCGTGGGCGATCCCTACACGGTGACGCCGCACGTGGCCGGCCCGCGCGAGTCGCGGCCCTATCTCGATCTGGCGGTGGTGCACGGCCGATTGGCGATGGCGCTCGCGCCCAACGTCGCGCTCTATCCGCGCCGCCTGGCTGCGGTCTATTCGCGTCGGGCTTGGATGACCATGCTCGCCGAGCGCGATCCGGCGCCCATGGCGCGCACCGCCCATCAGCTGCACCTGGGCGCGCGGCGTTCCGACGATTCGGCGTCGATCCGCACCGACCGCGCGCGCGGGCTGTTCGAAGCCTGGCGCGCCGTCGTGCAGCACGCATTCGCCCAGGGTCGATCGCTGCAGCCCGCCCTGCGGCGCATGCGTCAGGCGCTGGAAGGCGCGGGTGAGCCGCTCACGGGGACCGGGTGGGACGTGTGGCTGTGGAGCCTGACCTACCAATACGAGGCGATCGAAGCGTGGGGCACGGGGCAGGACCCGCGTGCCGCCTTCGACCAGGCCGCGCGCTATCTGCAGCGCGCTCTGCAGCTCGATCCCGGCCAGATGACGTTCTTGCGCAACGAGGTCAGCGTGGTGGACGCGCGCATCGACGCGCAGTGGGTCTTCGGCGGTGCGGTCGACCCGGGCTGGCTCGACCAGCAGCGCGCGCGTCTCGTGCAGCTGCGCGACCGCGCCGCCGATGTCGAGATCCAGCGGTCGATCGACCACACCCTGTGGCACGTGACCGCGCAGGCGCGGGCGATGGTCGGCGCCGCGCCGCCGGTCGCCGCGCCGCCGGTTGCCGCGACGCCCGCGACGCTGGCGGATCTCGAACCGTCCCGACGGGCGGTGCTGGCGCTG
>JBCCOR010000482.1:0-4277 GCA_039025295.1 Acidobacteriota bacterium | reverse complement strand
GCTCGATCTCGCGCGCTACCGCAGCTTCACGCTGGCGGCGATCGCGCCCGCGGCCGCGCAGGGCGCGGCGCCGATCGTGCGCCTGCGCAGCTGGAACGGCGCGCAGCGCGACGCGCCGACGCCGGCGCGGCCGCTGGTGTCGTCGTCGTTCGACCGCTTCGGCGTCGGCCGGGCGCGCCGCGCGGCCTGGCAGCTGTGGCGCGACGCGCCGGCGCCCCACGCCCGCGACGGCGAGCCGTCGGCCGACGCGATGCTCGCCTACCACCGCGGTCTCGTGCCGGCCGATCTTCCCCAGGGCGGCGGCGACGCGGGCGGCGGCGACGATACGGCCGGCGGCAACGCGGTCGACCTGGCGACGCTGCGGCCCGACCGCGCGCTCGACGCCTACAGCGTGTGCATGGATCGCCCCGACGCGCGCACGGTCAGCCTGACGCGCGTGCGGGTCGACGCTGACGCGATCGCCCTCGACTACGCCGACGGTCCGCCGGCCGACACGGCGCTTCTGGCGGCGGTGCGTCTGCCGCGCGCCGTCCCGTGAGCCGGGCCGGATGAGCCGCCGCCGCCGGCTGCGCCGGGCGCTGCTGCTCGCCTATCTGCTGCTGCTCCTCGCTTCGCACATCGTCCGCTGGGCGCAGCCATCCGCGCCGCCGCCGGCCGGCGACGGCCTCGCGACGCTCGACGTGCCGCGCCGCGCGGCCGACGGCCGGGCCCTCGCCGACGCGCCGACGGTGCGCGGGGCCTCCGTCGAGCGCGGGCCCGCCGGCGCACCCGACGCACCGCTGGTCGTGCTGCTGCACGGCAGCCCGGGCGCGGCGTCGAATTTCGACGGCCTGATGCCGCTGCTGGTGGCGCGCGGCCTGCGCGTCGTCGCGCCCGATCTGCCGGGCTTCGGCCATTCGACCCGCGATCTGCCCGACTACGGCATCCGCGCCCACGCCGGCTACGTCGCCGACCTGATCGCCGACCGCGCCGGCTCGGGCGGCGCCGCCCACGTCGTCGGCTACAGCCTCGGCGGCGGCGTCGCGCTGCATCTCGCCGACGACCATCCGTCGCGCGTCGCGAGCCTCAACCTGCTGGCGTCGATCAGCGTGCAGGAGATGGAGCTGCTCGGTCAGTACCATCTCAACCGCGCCATCCACGGCCTGCAGCTCGCCGGGCTGTGGCTGCTGCACGAAGCCGTGCCGCACTTCGGCGCGCTCGACGGCTTCCTGCTCGACGTGCCCTACGCGCGCAACTTCTACGACAGCGACCAGCGTCCGCTGCGCGCCATCCTGCAGCGCACGGAGCCCCCGACGCGCATCGTCCACGGCCGGCGCGACATCCTCGTGCCCTACGCCGCGGCGCGCGAGAGCCATCGCCTGGTGGCGCAGAGCGAGCTGGTGACGCTCGACGCCAACCACTTCATGCCCTTCCGCGATCCGGCCGTGCTGGTCGACCCGATCGCCGACTTCGTCGACGCGGTCGAGGCCGGCGGCGGCGTCACGCGCGCCATGGCGTCGCCGATGCGAATCGACGACGCCATGCATGGCGCGCCGGTGCCGCCGCCCGAGCTGCTCGGCGTCACGCGCCTGGTGTGGCTGCTGCTCCTGGCGCTCGCGACGCTGGCGAGCGAAGACCTGACCTGCATCGCGGCGGGCCTCCTGGTGGCCCAGGGCCGCATCGACTTCGCCAGTGCGGCCATCGCCTGCGGTGCCGGCATCTTCATCGGCGACCTGCTGCTCTACCTCGCCGGCCGCTGGCTGGGCGAGCCGTGGCTGGCGCGGCGTCCGCTGCGCTGGTTCATCGACGAAGCGTCGGTGGCGCGCAGCCGCGCGTGGCTCGACCGCCGCGGCGCGTGGATGATCGCGATCAGCCGCTTCGTGCCGGGCATGCGCCTGCCGACCTACCTGACCGCCGGTCTGCTGCGCATGAACGCCTGGCGCTTCACCCTCGCGCTGCTCCTGCCGGTCGCGCTGTGGACGCCGCTTCTGGTGGGCGCGGCGCGCTTCTTCGGCGAGCGCGCGCTGGTCATCTTCGACGCCTGGAGCCAATACGCGCTCGGCGTGCTGATCGCGGTCGCGCTGGCGTTGACCGTCGGCCTGCGCCTGGCGCGCGGCCTGGCGACGCACCGCGGTCGTCGCCTGCTCTACGGCCGCTGGCGGCGCTGGCGGCGGTGGGAGTTCTGGCCGATGTGGATGCTCTATCCACCGATCGTCGTCTACGCGCTGTGGCTCGGCCTGCGCCATCGCGGCTTGACGGTGTTCACCGCGGCCAATCCGGGCATTCCGGCCGGCGGCGGCTTCCTGGGCGAGTCGAAGGCCGACATCCTGGGCCGCATGGACCCGATGTGGGTGGCGCCATTCGCGGTGATCGCGCCCGGCGGCGACGCCGCGTCGCGCCGCGCGCAGGTCGACGCCTTCCGCGACGCGCGGAACCTGACGCTGCCGGTGGTGCTCAAGCCCGACGTCGGCCAGCGCGGCGCGGGCGTGATGGTGGCGCACAGCGAGGACGAGATCGACAAGGCGCTCGCGGCGCACGTCGACCGCGTGCTCTTGGTGCAGCAGTACGTGCCGGGTCGCGAGTACGGCATTTTCTACGTGCGTCGCCCGGGCGCGGAGCGCGGGGAGATCTTCAGCGTCACCGACAAGCGCCTGCCGTCGGTCGAGGGCGACGGTCGGCGCGCGCTGATCGACCTGATCCTCGACGATCCGCGCGCGGTGGCGATGGCGCCGGCGTACCTGGCGCGCCACGGTCCGCATCTCGACGAGGTGCCTGCTGCGGGCGAATCGGTGCGCCTGGTCGAGCGCGGCAGCCACTGCCGCGGCGCCGTGTTCCTCGACGGCGGTCATCTGGTGACGCCCGCCTTGGAAGACGCCGTCGAGCGCCTGGCGCGCAGCCTGCCGGGCTTCGACTTCGGCCGCTTCGACGCGCGCGTGCCGTCGGAGATGGCGCTGCAGGCGGGCGAGGGCCTGCAAGTGCTCGAGCTGAACGGCGTCACCTCGGAGGCGACGCACATCTACGATCCGTCGCTGAGCATCTGGAACGCCTGGCGGGTCCTCGCGACCCAGTGGCGCCTCGCCTTCGAGATCGGCGCGGCCAACCGCGCCGCGGGCGTTCAGCCGCTCGGCCTGGTCGAGATCGCGCGGACGCTGGTGCGCTATCGGGATCCGGCGGAGGCGAAGCGGGACTGAGAGCGAGTCCCACGGCGCCGCGGGGCGCATCGAGCCGGCGACGATGCCTCATCGCCTCGATCCCAGGGCGTCGGATTCACGGTACAGTCATAAGCCTATCGACGATTTTTCTGCAAACAGTTTCCAGCATCGTCGCAGGCACATCATGCTGTGCCCAGCGATGCGCATCGGGAGACAGCGAATGGCGAGGTTGACGCTCTACGGCCGAATCACCGCACTGCTTGCGCTACTTATCTCTGCGCCATCCTCTGGGCTGACGGAAACGAAGCTCACGGCCGACGACGCAGAAGCGTTCGATCAGTTCGGCTACGCGGTATCGGTGCATGGCAGCACGGCCCTCGTCGGCGCGCGCTTCGACACCCATGCCGGTGTGCGAAGCGGTTCGGCTTACATCTTTCAGCGCAATGCGGGAGGTACTGGCGGCTGGCAACAAATCGCCAAGCTCATCGCTGACGACGCAGCAGACCTCGACTGGTTCGGTGTCTCCGTATCCGTTGACGGCGACACGGCCATCGTCGGCGCGTTCTTGGACGACGGCGCAGGAAACAGCAGCGGCTCAGCCTATGTCTTTCATCGCAACGCAGGGGGCACAGACAACTGGGGGCAAGTCAAAAAGCTCACCGCCGATGACGCAGTAGCGGATGATCGGTTCGGCGTCTCTGTGGGCGTGCACGGTGAAATCATTGTCGTCGGCACGAATGGCGACGACGACGACGGAAGCGAGAGCGGCTCCGCGTACGTCTTCCGACGCAACGCAGGGGGCACGGCCAACTGGGGGCAAGTCAAAAAGCTCACCGCCGATGACGCGATAGCGAACGGCGCATTCGGCGGCTCTGTATCGGTGCACGGCAACACGGTCATTGTTGGCGCGGCGGGCGATAACCACGCAGGGAACCTAAGCGGCTCAGCGTACATCTTCAGTCGCAATGCAGGGGGCGCAGACAACTGGGGACAGGTCAAAAAGCTCACCGCCGACGATGCGAGCGAGAACGATCAATTCGGCACGGTCTCGGTGCACGGCGATACGGCCATCGTCAGTGCACGTTTTGACAGCGATGCAGGAACTCAAAGCGGCTCGGCGTACATCTTCAGCCGCAATGCAGGAGG